>CAYXHJ010000222.1:0-3340 GCA_964464855.1 uncultured Owenweeksia sp.
TGGATGCAGGAGTAGTTGCTCCTTCGTACCAGTGGTACTATGCTGGAAATGCAATTTCTGGTGGTACCAACAAAATTCAGAACGTTGGAATGTATGGAACCTACGAGGTAGAGATCACGAATGCCGCAGGTTGTACAGCCAAGTCCAACGGTTTAAATGTTCAAGCAAATGGCCTCGGGGAGTCTGAGTTATTTGCAGCATCGTTGAGCGTGTTCCCGGTCCCTTCTGCTGACGTGGTATCGGTTCGTCATACGGTTGGTGCAAAAATTGCCAACGTTCAGGTCATTAATTTGAACGGTCAATTGTTGATGGAAGTATCCGGAAATAACCGTTCAGAAATGCAATTGAATTTGAACGGTATTGCCTCTGGCATGTACCAATTAGTAGTGAATTTTGAGAGCGGTGAGACATTAGTTCGTCGCATAGAGAAAATCTAACATCCTCAAATCAAGCTAGAAAAGGGCGGCCCATCGGGCCGCCCTTTTTGTTAGTTATCAACAAGAAATGAACAAAATTTAATAGGCCCTTCACAAGAAGTGCATTTTAGATTAGAAAAAGTTCTACCTTTGCGACAATCCTAAATACCCTCATCATGAAGCGACTTATACTGTCGTTGGGAATTCTGATTTCTGCATTGACCTCAAACGTGGTCATGGCTCAGTCTTCTCCGTGCTTGAACGACGTAACTGCACCAGATACCAACTGGACCGCGGGCAACGTTGGTCGTACATCTGCCAACCCGTTAATCATTAAGCTCAATCCTGCAGGTTATGCTGCGATTGTTGCGGATTCGGGTAACGGCCAGGCCGGCGTAAACCTTGCTAAGGTTTTTGTTCCGAGCCAATTTACCTTGGCGAATTCGGCCTACACTGTTGTAAGTGCACTCGATGACTGCGCCAGCAGTTATACGGGAACCTTGGCTGCTAAGTGGCCAAAGTTCACCATTTCTAAAGGTGCCTTTACTTGTGCCGATGTCAATGCATCGAGCGTGAATCCGTTAGCAGTGACGTTCAACGTGTTTGACGCTAATAACAATGTACGTTCGGGCACGATTTACATCAAGGTAGTAGAACAAGTAGATCCAACGTTGGTAACCAAGAATACTACGGTTACCCTGAGTGCAACGGGTACTGCTTCCATTGTAGAGAGCGACGTGGTTCAGTCGAAGAGCGATAACTGCGGAACGCCAACTGTTACATTGAGTCAAAGCGTTTTCACGTGTGATGATTTAGGATCCAACACGATTCAAGTAACGGCTACTGATGCTGCTGGTAATGATGTTGTGCAAAATGCCACGGTTACCGTTTTGGATGCAACAGCGCCTGTAGTTACGCTTCAAGCTGCAACTATTTACTTAGACGCTTTAGGATCTGCGTCCGTTGTAGAGAATGATGTGATCGACGCCTTGGTAGAGGCCTGCGACGGTACTCCGACCATCACCATAACCCCGAATACTTTTGATTGTACCGACAAGGGTGCAAATACGGTTACGGTTACGGTAACGGATGGTTCCGGTAATCAGTATTCCGGAACGACTACAGTAACAATTGTTGATGATACAGCTCCATCGTTGTCGGTTCAAACGGCAACCGTTTATTTAAATGCTTCGGGATCGGCCAGTGTGTCTGTTTCCGATGTTTTGGTTTCCACTTCGGACAATTGCGATGTCCCAACGGTGACCGTAACACCCAATTCTTGGACCTGTACGTCCACCGGTGCGCAGACCGTTACGGTAAAGTCCGTTGATGCGGCAGGGAACGAAACCTCATTGACCACGACGGTTACGGTTGTGGACAATATTGATCCGTCCTTGGCAACTCAAAATGTGACTTTGTCCTTGAATGCTTCCGGTTCGGCTACGTTGACAGAGGCTTTGGCCGTTGTCTCTAAGTCTGACAACTGCGGCACTCCGTCCATTACATTGAGCCAGACTTCTTTCTCGTGTTCGGATGTGGGAACTGTTAGTGTTGACGTTACCGCTACGGATGCTTCTAATAATACAACGACCAATACGATTACTGTAACCGTTGAGGACAATATGGACCCAACGGTAACCTTGTTGTCCGGTCCTTTTGCATTTAACCTAGGCACGGATGGCACGGTAACAGTAAGCACGTCGGACTTTGTCAGTTCTACTGATGACAATTGCGGTGTTGCCAGTGTAACCGTTTCACCGAATTCTTTTGATTGTACGGATCTCGGTTCGAACACAGTGACAATTACGGTAACCGACGACAACGGAAACGTAACCACCACAACTGCTTCTGTAACTATTTCTGATGCACAGGCACCGGTATTTGTTTCCGGCAGTGCGTTTGCTACCGGCACTTGGGATTTTACCTACACGTCAGGTTCGAAGTTGTGGATTTCTGGTTCTCAGCCACTTACCCGTATGCAGTTGGATGTACCGAACGGTACCGGTTATGCTCAGGTTGGAACTGCTTTCAATGCGGTAGGAATTACTCCATATAAAGCGTTTAAAGGCGCGAGTGCAGGTGGTGGTCGTAAGGTTGCTATGTTGTATAACGCGAACCAAGACACGGTTTATGTAACCTACACCAATGTAAATGCCAATAATTCTGGTATTGGTTCCGTGGATACCTGTGTGGGTTTGCGTCAGGACGCTGACAACTTTTTGATCATGGACTCCAATGTCCCGGGCTCGATTTTGTACGAGTTTACCAGTCCGGTGAATAATTTGGTTTTTGGTGATTATCGTTATACGAATACTGCAAAGACGGTAAAAATTTCTGTGGACGCGCCAACGTTTACGGTTACCGCGGCAAATGATTACCCGTCTACTTTCTGTTCGTACAATCCTTCGGGTTCTTATACACTTGTTGACAATACAGTTCCTGGTGTAGGTGCTTTCGAAACTACGGTTGTTCTCGGTTCTAACGGTACCGGCTCATTTGATGTTAATGCTGAATTCGGTTCTTCTGTAGAAGACAATTGTGAAGTTGCCTCTTTGGTGGCTGCGCAGTCTACTTTTGATTGCTCCGAGATTGGTACGCACGAGATTTTAATGACGGCTACCGACGGTTCTGGTAATACTTCGTCGGACACTATTTTGGTTACTGTTGTTGACCAAACGGCTCCTTTCTTGACTCAATTGACGTACGACCGCAACTTGCGTAACGGTTTTGCTTTGTTGACGGTACAAGAAGTGCTTTCTGCTATTGCTAGCGATAACTGCGAAGTGGATTACGCTACATCGGCCCTTTCTCGCGAGTATTTTGATTGCAATGACGTAGGAAGCAACACCGTGACTGCGTCCATTCGTGACATGTCCGGAAATTTTGCCTTTGTGAATTTCACGGTGATCATTCACGATACGATT
>CAYXHJ010000223.1:0-3332 GCA_964464855.1 uncultured Owenweeksia sp.
AAATTCTTGGAAGTGTTGCCCGCTAAGAAGGTATTGATGCTGTACGTGGCCGAGGTTCAATTCAAAGAAGCCATGTTGGAAAAACTGCGTGAACGTCAAGCTCCATCGCGCCCCGGTGGGCCTGGTGGCCCGGGAGTACCTCCCGGTGGGGGGCGTCCGGGACCGCGGCCCGGTCGGCCGTTGCCCCCTTTGGGTGATCCCCACTGGGATTGATCGCAACCACCTAAAGTACCCAACCCAACGGCCGCCATTTGCATGCGGCACGTACCTACCTTTGCACCATGGGCATTGGTTTGAAGGATCTGTTTTTGCGCCACAACGCGCAAACCACGGACTTCTCGTTGGCATTGGAAATCAATCGAGCAGAAGGTTCGTACCTGTATCGGCCCGACGGTTCTCGCATCCTGGATTTCATCTCCGGAATTGGCGTTAGTAACTTGGGGCACGGTCGGCCGGAGGTAGTCGCTGCCGTACAGGAACAAGCAGCGCGCTACATGCACCTCATGGTGTATGGCGAATTGATTCAGCAACCCCAAGTGGCCTATGCGCAATCGTTGGTTGCCGCCTTCAACAACCAACTGGACAGCGTCTATTTCACCAACTCAGGGGCAGAGGCCATCGAAGGGGCATTGAAGCTCGCCAAGCGCGCAACGCAACGCACGGAAATCGTGTCCTTTGAAAATTCCTACCACGGCTCCACGGCGGGAGCCTTGAGCGCAATGGGGAGCGAGGAATACAAAAGCGCCTACCGACCTTTGGTTCCTGGCCACACCCTACTCCCGTACAACGACATCGCCGCGTTGGAAGCCATTGGCACCCAAACCGCTGCTGTATTGGTGGAGCCCATTCAAAGCGAAAGCGGCTACCGCCCAGGAAATCCAGAGTTCTTGGCTGTTCTTCAAGCAGCTTGTCAGCGCTCCGGGGCCCTCTTAATTTTGGACGAAATCCAATGCGGTTTTGGCCGCAGCGGCTCCCTTTTCGCCTTTCAATACTACGGACTTCAACCGGACATACTCTGTTTGGGTAAGGCCTTGGGCGGTGGCATGCCCTTGGGTGCTTTTGCCGCATCCCGCTCTTTGATGCATCAACTGGCCCACAACCCCATGTTGGGACACATCACCACGTTCGGCGGCCATCCCGTCAGCTGTGCTGCAGGCAACGCCGCTCTTCACCTCCTCCAAAACACCCTTCAGGAGCCCAATTATACCGAAAAATCCCAATTGCTGGAACACCTCTTGGAACAACTCCCACACACCCTCGGCATTTCCGGAACCGGCTTCCTTTGGGCCGTTCGGGTAGGTTCCTTGGAACGTGCCATCCGCATCCAGCACACGGCCCTAGAGAACGGCCTGCTCACGGATTGGTTCCTCTTCGAATCCACAGCCCTGCGCATTGCCCCTCCCCTTACCTGCACGGAAGACGAACTGCGTTCCGGTGCATCCATCCTCGCCGACGCCTTACGCGCGCACCCAAACATCGCTTAACGACTACACCCAACAACCATGGCCTACAACAAATCCAAACTCGTTCAAGGAATCGTCATCATCGCCCTAGCGCTGCCGTTGTTGTTTGCAGGCCCGGCACTGTACCATTGGGTAGGCGCACCCGCCATCGAACGGGGCGATTACACGTGGGCCTTGGTTACCATCGCTTTCCTTTTTGGGGGAGCGGCATTTGGTTTTTGGGGACTCAAAGTCCTTATGGACGCTTTTTTTCAGCCCCGGCGATAACACACCGCCCGGGCTTCCGGGCGTTATCCTAAGCCCAACAAAAAAGGGGCTGTCTTTTCAGACAGCCCCTTTTCATTTTCTATACTCGGTTTCACGCCTCACCCGCAGGCCCACCAAAGTGGAGCGGAATGGCCGGAGCCGTACTCTCTTCAATGTCCCCGTGCGCCGCTTCGTAGCGGGCTACGTTCTCCTGAAGGGCGGCCACCAAACGCTTGGCGTGCTGCGGCGTCAAAATCACACGTGACTTAACGCGTGCCTTGGGAATACCGGGCATCAACTGAATGAAATCCACCACAAACTCCGTGTGGGAGTGGTTGATGATGGCCAAATTGCTGTAGACACCGTCCGCCATTTCCGGCGACAACTCTACTTGAATTTGGTTCTCTTGAGGAGCATCCATCTTATTCAGCTGCTTCAATATCCACTTCTTTCGAAGCCATCATGCGCTCGTAGTCTTCCTTGGAACCCACAACGCTGGAGTAGTAACGCTTCATACCGGTACCGGCAGGAATGCGGTGTCCTACAATTACGTTCTCTTTCAAACCGTCCAGCGTATCAACCTTACCGGCCACAGCCGCTTCGTTCAATACTTTCGTGGTTTCCTGGAACGACGCCGCGGAAATGAAGGACTTCGTTTGCAACGAAGCACGCGTAATTCCTTGCAGCACCACTCGTGCAGTGGCCGGTTCTGCATCGCGAGCCGTCACTTCACGCTTATCCATGCGCTTCAAACGACAGTTCTCGTCGCGCAGACGACGCGAATTGACGATCATGCCTTCCTTCAGCTCGTCGCTGTCTCCGGCATCAACCACCACCTTTTTGTCGAAAATACGATCGTTCTCCTCAATGAAGTCCGAAGTGTGTACCAAGTGACCTTCCAAGAAGAGCGTATCGCCCGAATCTTGAATTTCCACCTTGCGCATCATCTGACGAACAATCACTTCGAAGTGCTTGTCGTTGATTTTCACGCCCTGCAGACGGTACACTTCCTGAATTTCGTTCACCAAGTACTCCTGAACCTTGGTTGGGCCTTGAATGGCCAAAATATCGGAAGGAGTAATGGCACCGTCGCTCAACGGGTGGCCGGCGCGAACGTAGTCGTTCTCCTGAACCAGGATCTGCTTGTTCAGGTTGATCAAGTACTTGTGTTGTTCGCCCGTACGGCTTTCAATGATGATCTCGCGGTTTCCGCGCTTGATCTTGCCGTACGAAACGGTTCCGTCAATTTCCGCCACAACTGCTGGGTTCGACGGATTTCGCGCTTCAAACAATTCCGTAACGCGGGGCAAACCACCGGTGATGTCACCGGCCTTTGCACCCCGACGTGGAATCTTAACCAATACCTTACCGGCCTTGATTTCCTCTCCGTCGTTCACCATCAGGTGGGCACCCAACGGCAAGGTGTAGTGCTTCAACTCGCCACCTTTCTTGTCGCGGATTTGCAACGTCGGAACCAACTTCTTGTTGCGGGAGTCGGAAATAACCTTGTCCTGGAAGCCGGTTTGTTCGTCAATCTCAACCTTGTAGGTAACGCCTTGAACGATGTCAAACTTGCTTTGCCATATCCGGGCCGATCAAAAAGCCAATCGTCTTCTAAAGCCA
>CAYXHJ010000224.1:0-3245 GCA_964464855.1 uncultured Owenweeksia sp.
TCGAAGTGCGGAACCGGAAAGCCGTGCCTTTCGCGTGGGATCTGGCAACGGCTGCCCCTCGGGGCCGTTGAGCAAGGCGTCCAAAGGAACCTCAAGGGCCACCGCCAGGTGCCGCAATGTTTCCAGCTTGGGTTCCGCACGTCCCTCTTCGTACGCACCAATCAACGAGCGTTTGACACCAATTCGGTCTGCCAGCTGCTGCTGGGTCCAGCCGCGTTGCTTGCGGAATGCTTTTAAATGCAGATGAAACACGATTGCTTGTTTTAGAATGCTAAATTAAGTAGCATTTCTAATATAAATAGCAATCGGTTGTTTTTTTATTCCACCGGGCGATGGGCCATCGCATGACCGGCGATCCACCCGCCGGTCCACGCGGCCTGAAAATTAAATCCACCGGTTACGGCGTCGATGTCCAAAACCTCTCCCGCCAAGTACAGGTTGGGGAACAGTTTGCTCCCAAACGTTCGGAAGTCGACCTCAGAAAGTGCCACTCCTCCGGCAGTAACAAACTCGTCTTTAAACGTGTTCTTTCCAGAAACCGGAAAAGATGCTTGAGTTACTTGCTCGGCAAGACGACGCAAATGAGGCTTCCCGGCGTCGGACCACGTGAAGGACTCCGGTATTTTTGCAGCAGTACAGAGGCTTTTCCAGAGGCGCAAGGGCAAGCCTAAAACAGGATTTGTTGTAAGTTTTCTTCTTTGAAAATCAGATGATTTTCTCAATCCGTTTAAATAATCGATTAAAGAATCTATGGTGTGATCGGGCGCAAAATTGACGGTCAACGAAAAGCGGTAGCCCGCGTCGGCCAACCATCGGGCCGCAAAGGCAGAGAGCCGCAGTACAGCGGGGCCGCTCATGCCCACGTGCGTGATGAGGAATGGTCCCTCCGACTCCCACCCGGATTGGGGAATTGAAAGAGAAACGCGCTCCAAAGAAATACCCTCCAACCCCGTTATGCGCTTGTCTTTAACGACAAACGTAAACAGCGAAGGAACCGGGGTCACGATGGAGTGCCCCAATTTGCGCAAAACGTCCCACATCCGACGGGAACTGCCAGGAGCCAACAAAACGGCATCAAAGTCGCGATCGCCTCCTTCGTCGAACACAATCCGCCAACGACCTCCCGGCAAAGGGTCCATAGACTGGACTCCGTGACGGACTTTTACGTCCACTCCTGCTCGCGCAGCAAAGGTCTCCAAGCAATCAATGATGGTTTGAGAACTGTTCGTGACCGGAAAAATTCGATTGTCCGCCTCAATTTTGAGTTCAACCCCGCGGTCCGCAAACCACTCCAGCGTATCGCCGGTCATGAACCGATTAAACGGGCCCAGCAATTCAGCACCTCCGCGCGGATAAAACTCAATGAGTTCGTTTGGGGAAAAGCAGGCGTGGGTAACGTTGCACCGGCCACCACCAGAAATACGAACCTTCCCAAGTGTTTCCGTTCCTTTTTCGTACAAAATGACCTGACAATTTGGATTGGCTTCTGCTGCGGCTATAGCGGCAAAGTAGCCCGCTGCACCACCGCCAATGACCGCTACAGTTCGGGGCGTATCCATGGTGCGAAGGTACGTAGAAAATAGCGGGGCCACCTGAAGCCAGGTGGCCCCACACGTCGTGGACAACACATAAACCAAATCGCAATCAATGCGCAAAAGCGCTGAGGTAAATTTTACCGATAGCCGCGCGGCGGATAGCGTCGATCACGACGGAAATGAACCACGCCATTGAGATCCCGCGTGTATTCAAAATCGTAGATTCCGTAAACGGAAGCTCCGTCCTCGCGAACTTCCATGGAGGTGACGTAGCGCGGATCAAAACCGTAGCGCTCTAAATCCTCCATAGCAGCCTGATCTTCACCCACCTCAATGAGATCGTTGAGAATAATCCAGTTTCCGCGCAATTGGCGATTTATCTTCCGAGTTGCACTGTAGGACTCGCCACTTTTCATGTTGTGAAAAGCATTGCGGCAACCGTCGTCGCAGAACTTTTTATCTGCTCTACCGGTCATGGATTTGCGGCAAAAAATGCAGCGCATGGAGGAGTTGTTTTTTGTTCCCATTTAAATCGGGTTTTAATTATTAATGGGTCAAAACAAAAAAACTTTTTACAAATTTCCAAGTACTTTTTTTAAATTAAATATTTAATTAAGTATTTGTAATTTAAATCCTATTAATTAAATGATTATATACGCGTGCATACGACTGTCGGAGATTGGCTACTCGAATTTTGCGGCATAACCATTAAAAAACTCTATTATGAGCACCATGAACAACCGCGTTTCCTTAATTGGATACGCTGCCGTAGACGCCGAAGTACGAAACTTCGAATCGGGAAAAGTCAACGCGAAATTTAAGTTGGCTACCCACGATCGATACAAAAATTCGGAAGGTGAATGGCTCGACGAAACACAGTACCATGCTTTAATTGCCTGGGGCAAATTGGCCGAGTACATCGGTGATCAAGTCAAAAAAGGGGATGCCATTGTGGTCAGTGGCAAATTAGTCAACAGCTCCTACACGGACGCACAGGAAATTAAGCGGTACCGTACCGAGGTGGTGGTTGACGAAATTCAAACTTTTAAAAAGACGAGTCCCGTTGCCGCATGAAGAGGGTGAGGTCCTCCCACCGGTCTCCGATGGAGACCGGTGGGCCAACCTCTTCGGAACGTATAAATACAAAAGGTGCTTTGAACTGCCCCGGACTTCCAAAAGCTGCCAGTTCCCAAAACAGTTTACTCTCACCTTCAACTACTCGTTCGACTGCTGTAAATGCCCAATCAACGGCATCAATGGGATTTGGATCGGTCAAAACCACATCAAAACGACCCGGTTCCGCTTGCACCAATGTTTGATACCCATCCGCACGATCGTGTGGCGTGTTCCAATGCTGCACCAATCCTTCTGCCAGCCACGTAACTTGCTGAGAACGATTGTAGCCACTAAGATGACTTCCGGTCTCAACCAAAACCACCGGAATTCCTGATCCTTGAACATTTTCTCCGAACGCACCCGGATAAAAGGAATCGTCGAAGGTGGTTGTAGGACATCCCGATAGTTTTTGAAATATCTGTGCTAGATCACCCGCTGCTCCTTGCGCCGTGCGCACTGCCGATGTGACGGTACCTTCTGGGTTGGCACGGGCTGCGAGCACCGAAAAGGTTGCCGGTAGGTTGGTATTTGGAATTCCAAACCAAGATCGCTGATCGTGTAGGTTGTAGGCAACTTTGGGATTGAGGTATTGAA
>CAYXHJ010000225.1:0-3233 GCA_964464855.1 uncultured Owenweeksia sp.
ACACAAGCCGGCCGTCGTGCGCATCTCCCTCACGCCGGAGAAGTCCGTGGTGATTGAGGAAGCACAGGTCACTTCCGACGCCTTCATCCGCACCACAGAATCGCCCTTGTGCGTCAAAAACATGGGCTGGGCGGAAATGGCCCGCATGCCCGGTGCCACCCTGGACATCACCAAAGCCCTGCAGGCCTATCCCGGCATCCTTCCCAAAAGTTCTTTCGGGTACAGCCTCTCCATGCGCGGGGGCGCCAGCTCGGAAAACCTATATACCTTGGACGGAATTGAGGTGCCCACCCTCAACCACTTCTCCATTCAAGGTGCCAGCGGCGGCCCCAATCCGCTCATCAACATGGACTTCGTGCGCGGAGTAGACGTCTACACCGGTGCCTTTCCTGCCGCTCGCGGCAACGCCCTCAGCGGCATCATAGAGCTGCACCAGAAGGAAGCCCGCACCGATCGTTGGGGCGCGCGCATCACCGCCATGCCTACCGACTACGGTGCTACCGTAGAAGGCCCGTTGAGCAAGAAGGCCGGAATGATGCTTTCCGTTCGCAACTCCCTCACGCAGCATTACTTCAAGTTGTTCAACATACCCGTCCTGCCCACCTACCAAGACGCCCAGTTTCGGGTGCGCATTCAAACCGGGGATCGGTCGGAACTCATCCTCACCGGTGTGGCGGGTAATGATAAATACAGACTCTTCACGAGCGCTCGGGGGTCGGATGCCCTGCTCTACAACATCGGTTACATCCCGCAAGGGGAGCAACAAGTGGGTGCCGTGGGCGCCGTGTACAAGAAGTATTTGGACAATGGGCATTGGACCTACGTGGCCAGTGCCGACGGTTTCGTCAACAACGCCGACAAGTTTCTCGGCAACACCAGCGCTGAGGCAGACCGTACTCTGCGCTACCGTTCGATGGAGCGCGCGCAGCGCCTGCGTGTGGAGCGCCTGTGGGCCGGACGCACGTACGAAATCAAGGCGGGCGGTGGCTTGGCTTTTCGCCAAGTGCGCGTCAACAATTGGAACATTGTTCCCACCAAGTCCGGCACGGCCACCGCTTCCGGCGATGCTCACTTCGGCTTCGTGAATGCGTCGGCCTTTTTCAACGCTAGCCGTCGCTTTTTGGATGGAAAGTTGTCTGTTTCCCCCGGCATCCGGGTAGACGCTTGGACGTACGGCGGCACCAACGTCCGTCTTTCGCCGCGCTTGGCCGCCTCTTACAAATTGGGAACGCACTGGACCCTCAACGCCTCAGCCGGGCAGTACAGCCAGGCGGCTCCGTCGGTGGTTTTGGCTTATACCAAAATGGCGGGTCTGCAAAACGGCCTGAAGCCCCTTCAAAACCGGCAAATCGCCTTGGGTACCGAATACCGCGCAGGGTCTTCCTATCGGGTGGGTGCGGAGGTTTTTGCCAAGCATTACTTTGATTACCCCTTCTTGTTGGGCGATTCCATCTCCTACGCCAACGCCCTTGCGGCCTATGTTGCGGTAGGAAACCAGCCCGCCAACAGCGCCAGCACCGGCCAGGCATTGGGCTTTGAGTTCTTTGTGCAGCGCAAATTTGAACGCGGATACTTTTGGATGACTTCCTACACCTACAGCGAGTCCCGCTTTGGCGGTCCGGACGGTGAGCTTCAGCCCTCCGTGTGGGATTCCCGCCACTACTTCTCCCTCAACGTGGGCCGCAGCTGGGGCAAAGGCTGGCAGTGGGGCCTCCGTTGGCGCTACAGTTCCGGCACCCCCTACACCCCGTACGATACGGTGTTGTCTGCCCAGCGCGCGTATTGGGACGTCGCTCAACGGGGTCAGTTTGACTACACCCGCTTGAACGCTGCGCGTCTGGCGCCGTTCTCCCAGGTGGATTTCCGTCTGGACAAAACCTCCCACTTCAAAAAATGGAGTCTCAACTGGTTCTTGGACATTGCTAACGTGCTGGAAAACCCCATTCCCTTGATGCCGTACCTCACCGTGGTGCGGGACGCCTCCGGAGCTCCGGTGGTGGATCCCAACAACAGCAATGCCTACCTCATCAAAACCATACAATCGGATACGGGCCGACGTCTGCCCACCATCGGGGTGATTGTTGATTTCTAATGAAATGGAATACGGATGGCCGTTTTGGGTTGAGCGGTCATTGGAGTTCAGCGGAGGGCAATCGGTAGAAGTTTTCCTTGAGTTGTAGTTGGCCGTACCAAAACGTATAT
The DNA here is from genome assembly GCA_964464855.1 of uncultured Owenweeksia sp. Lineage (GTDB taxonomy): Bacteria > Bacteroidota > Bacteroidia > Flavobacteriales > Schleiferiaceae > CAMDTE01. The sequence continues at coordinate 2,203 of CAYXHJ010000225.1, forward strand.
CTTTGGGTAAATGTCCTTTTTACCCGTATGGATTCTTTAGTCACCCTCTACATCGGCTCTACAGTGCGTGTTTTGACCGCACTGTTTGTTGTACTGTCCGGTTGGGAGCTGTTTCGCCGAAAAGCTGAAGCCAGTGTGGCAGCGTGGGCCTTGGCGGTGCATCAGTTGGCCATGGTTTTGGCCAATATTCCTTTGTTGTTATCGTTACAAATAACCAAGGAGTATGTATTATTTCATGCCGTATTGATGTTGCTGGTGAGTCATCTTCGGCTGGCTGCGGTAGCCTTTCTTCCCCTTGCTTGGGGTATCAAGGGATTGGATGTTTGGATTTCCAGACGTCGGTCGTGGCTCGCCGGGGTTTTGGGATCTTTTGTTGTGAGTGCGGTTGTGGTCATGGTCTTCAAGAGTTTACCCCTCTCCAATGCTACAAACGGCATTGAAACCTGGGTGCGTACACTGGATACGTTGATCAATTTCGGCACCTTGGGGGTTGTGGCCTGGTATTTTTGGAGGTACACCGCACAACGCATTGGCTTGAACGCGGTAAGCATTTGGTTGGGAGCAGTGGTTGCAGCAGCATTGATCACGGTTTTTTTGTTCTCCGTTCAGGCTTGGATTTCATTGGACGCCTTTCCGTCCCTGTCGATCTCTGTGGCCTCCATCCTGGTTTTATTGGTTTTCTCGGCTTTGTTTTTGTTGGTTTTTGGATTGATATTGGTGGACCCTGATGAGTCCTCAAACCTGCCGGAAGGCTGGCTCAACGCATCCGGCCAAATAGCCCAAATCGACGGTTTGGAATTGGACTGGCGCCCCAACCGGTTCCAGTTTTCCATGGGTGTTTTGTTGGACAATGGAGAGCGCAAAAAACTTTCCTTTGAGCGAGATCGACTCACCAAACCGGGTGCGCATTGGTTGGCTTTTGCATTGGCAACCCAACACGGCATCGATTTGCAGCACGGAGACATGAACGTGGTGAAGTTTCGCATGGTGGATTGGTGGAACAAAGCCGCCAGCCACAGCATACAGCAACG
>CAYXHJ010000226.1:0-3212 GCA_964464855.1 uncultured Owenweeksia sp.
CCACAAATGTGTCTGCGGAGCACTGAACCGCCACTTTTGCCAAACCCGTGTTATGCGTATTATCTTTCTCCTCAGAAGTTAAATCTAATAAAAGGTCCTAAGTTAAAATTTAAAATCTTTGTCTGAAAGTTTTGTATCATATCTATCCCTATTCCAAACTGAACCTCGTCTTTGTAGTTGGCCCCCACTCTAACAATTTGAGATGCTTCAATAGGGTCTACAGAAAATATTATTTGTGAAGAAAGCCCCCAACTTTTGCTAAATTTTGGTGTGTATCCAATGAGACCTAAAATACTTGGAGCAACCTCTCCTTCAGCAAAACCAATTGTTGGATACATTTGAATAAAAAAGTCTTCCTTTTTATTTAAATATGAAAGACTTAATCCAATACTGGGAACAAATAACTCCCCATAAAAACCGCCTCCTGCTGATACTCCTATCCAAGGTTTGAATTGATAGGTAAATTGTCCCTCGATAGATACATTGTTTAGTGCTTTATCCTTGTAATTAACTGTAAAACGATTAAGATTGAAGAAATTCCATTTTGCAGTACTATCCAAATCTTTACCGAAATAGTTTATGTAATGAGCTTGTTTATTTCCTGCAAGAGCTTCAAGTACAATTTGGGCACGAATGCTTAAGCAAACCATTAAAAAAATGGTCATCAAAAAAAATGTTTTCATGTCAATTACGGATTCTTAATAAAAATTGTTGGTGTTTGAGGAAGCGATTGACAAGTAAGTATATAACCGTCTTTTAGGTCTTGTTCGGTTAGTACCTGATTACTCTTCATTATCACCCTGCCCTGAATACATTTCATTTTGCAAATGCCACAAAGTCCGTTTTGACAAGAGAAAGGCAATGGAACATTTTGCTCTATACCGCTTTGTAATATGGTTTTTCCATCTTGTGTTTCAAATTGATATGTTTTGCTAAGTACTTTTGCAGAAACCTGTGCTTTTTGCGATGCACTTTCTTGAGTTTGGGTTGTGATTAAAAATAGTTCTCGATGAATTTTATCCTTTGCTACACCTAAGGAAGCCAAATCGTCCAACAGTTTATTGGTCATGATTTCTGGACCGCAGAGGTAAAAATCTAATTTGCTTTTACCATATTGTTTCAGCATTTCTTCCAAAGAAATTCTCGTAATATAACCTTTGATGGCTTTTTTAGGATTTTCCTCTTCACTCAAAAAGTGTTTGACTTCCAATTGAGTAGAAAATTCTGTTGTCCATTGCTCTAATTTCTCCTTGAAAATAATGCTGTTTAAATTTCTGTTAGCATATAGTAAAGTAATTTTGCTTTTGGGTTCAAACTTTAAAATCGCACCTATCATGCTATAAATGGGGGTGATACCACTTCCACCCGCTATCATTACATAGTGTTTTTGGTGGGCAGGTTCAGGATTGATGAAAAATTGTCCTGAAGGTGCTGTAACTTCCAAAGTATCGCCAACCCTCAAGCTATCAGCTAAATAATTCGTTACTTTTCCGTCTTTTATTTTTTTGATAGTCAAAGTCATTGAATTACCAGCATTGGGAACTGATGAAATGGAAAAAGTACGATACAGTATTTCTCCATGTCTATTGACTTTAATAGTGAGATGTTGCCCTGCCGAATAATCTCTGAAAACAGAAGGTACATTAACAAACTCAATGGTAAAGGCTTCATTTGCTTCTTTCCTGATGTCCGATACAGTAAGTAAATACAAACCATCGCTTGATTTTTTGATGTGTTTACGTTCAAAAATTTGTTCGTGGCGGCTTTCATATTCCTTAAATTCAGTCCCCATCCATTTATCCCACCAAGTAAAATACAAAGCATAATTACCATTGAATAATTGGTGATGCATATTGTGATGGGTAGAGGCAGTTTTGAACTGCAGTATTGGAAGTTTTACCCAAATTTTAGGGTAGATTTCATAACCCAAATGTCCTAAAACATTATTTAGCATAGAGAAGATTTGCCAGGCAATTATAGTTCCAAAATGTAGAGGTAACAAAAACGGCAAAACAAAATGCATCATATTTTCTATAATTGCCTCTGAAGGATGGAAAGCAAAAGCTGTTAGTGGCGAAGGGTCAGTACTTTCGTGATGTACCTTATGAAAGAATTTATAAAAACGAGGTAAGTGCATAGCCCTATGGCTCCAGTAAAAAAACATATCGTCAATAAAAAGCACAAGAAAAAAACTAACCCCTAACCACACGTACCCATAGTCGGAAATATCGAAATAGAGTTTAGTATAGCCCTTACTTTCTGAATATAAAAGGAAAACATCCATGATAGCAAAAACTAAAAATGTACTTGCTGAAAAACCAAGATCGTGTTTAAAATGATTAACGTTAGCTCTCTCTGTTTCCTGAATTCTTATTTTTTTGAAGTACTTTTTTCCTACTATCCAAAAGATAATGAAAAATGGAAATGCGAATCCTGCATACCAAAGTAGATTTTCGCCATACATGGCGGTGACATTTTCAAAAAAGGTTGAAATATTCATGTTGATCCAATTTTAGAGTGTTAATTATTGATACTGCAAAATTGGAAAGTATTGAAATGAAAGCTTTTGATGTAGAACAAAAACTGATTTGATGTAGATCAAAAAATGATTAGAGCTTACCTGCCCTTATTCTACTGAGTGTTTCCTGAGTGATGTTTAGGTAAGAAGCTATGTTTCCAAGGCTAACACGGTTGGTAATACCTGAATTTAAGTTTATTAATTTTTGGTAACGTTTCTTAGCATCAAGGAATTGTAAATCGGCAATCCTGTCTTCAATTTGTGCTACATAATGCAACTCAACCAACTTAATAAACCAAAGTGCAAATGAATGATGCTTTTGGAGCAATACTTGTAATGCGGCATATTCAATGGAATACATTTCACTATCTTCTATCAGTTGGATGCTTTCGTGAGCCGGTTCTTGTTTAACAAAACTGGTAGTGTCCACTATAATCTGCGTGTCCAAGCTAAACCAAGTATTCATTTCTTTTCCTTGTTCATTAGTGTAAAAGTGTCTAGCTGCACCCTTTGTCATAAACCAAAGGTGTTTACAAGGTTTACCCGATTTGAGTAAAAAATAGTTTTTGGGATATTCTAAATGCTGAAAGTTCACCAAAACTTCTTCCAATACTTGTTCAGGTAATAAATAAATGGTTTGAATTATTTCTTCTAAAGATTCTTTCATTTCGGTTTTTATGATATTACGCATAAC
>CAYXHJ010000227.1:0-3192 GCA_964464855.1 uncultured Owenweeksia sp.
CAACCTCTTGAAACAAGCTTCGAGATCCCACCACGTCCGCGTCGCACTGATAAAATTCGCGGAATCGTCCCTTTTGCGGCCGATCTGCGCGCCAAACCGGTTGAATTTGGTACCGTTTGAAGGGCAGGGCGATCTTTCCGTGGTTTTGTGCTACGTATCGGGCAAAGGGAACGGTTAAATCGTAACGGAGTGCTTTATCTGCAATCTGCGATGCTTTGGGCGCATCACCATCCGCAACCGATTCCAGAAAATTACCGGACTTTAGGATTTTAAAGATCAAACGATCGCCTTCCTCCCCGTACTTGCCCATCAACGTGTCCAAATTCTCAAAGGAAGGTGTTTCCAATGGGCCAAATCCGTGCACCTCAAATGCTTGGCGCAGATGTTCCACCACGTACCGGCGCTTGGCCAAGTCAGCGGCGTTAAAATCGCGTGTGCCTTTGGGCGTTGAAGGAGTGGATGCCATTATTAAGGAAACGTTTTGAATTATTGATCTTTTGTTAACTTCTTGTACTTGAACTTTTTAGGCTCTACATTGCCCATGCGTTTTTTGCGATTTTCCTCGTAATCGGAGAATCCCCCTTCAAAATAGTAGACCTGAGAATCGCCTTCAAACGCCAAAATGTGTGTGCACACGCGGTCCAAGAACCATCGGTCGTGCGAAATGATGACACCGCAGCCTGCGAAATTCTCAAGACCTTCCTCCAAAGCACGCAAGGTGTTGATGTCCAAGTCGTTGGTTGGCTCGTCCAACAGCAACACGTTACCGCCTTCCTTCAGTGCCATGGCCAAGTGCAAGCGGTTGCGCTCCCCTCCGGAGAGAATACCTACCTTTTTGTTTTGGTCTGCACCAGCAAAGTTGAAACGACTGAGGTACGCCCGGGCGTTTACGATTTGACCGCCCATTTCAAACTGTTCCTGACCGTCCGCAACAATCTCAAAAATGGTCTTTTCCGGACTGATCTTTTCGTGCGTCTGGTCTACATAACTGATTTTCACCGAATCTCCCACGGTAAACGTACCCGAATCTGGAGCGAATTGGTTCATGATCATTCGGAAGATGGTCGTCTTACCGGCTCCGTTGGGTCCAATAATTCCCACAATACCCGCTGGAGGTAAAGTGAAATTTAAATCTTCATATAGGACCTTATCCCCAAAGGACTTAGCGACGTGTTCCGCATTGATGACGTGGTTGCCCAAGCGCGGACCGTTGGGAATGAAAATCTCCAAATTGGATTCCTTTTCCTTCTGTTCCGCACTCATCAACTTGTCGTAGTTGGCCAAACGCGCCTTGGACTTCGCTTGTCGTCCCTTGGGATTCATGCGTACCCATTCCAACTCGCGTTCCAGTGTCTTCCGACGCTTGCTCACTTGCTTTTCCTCCTGCTCCATGCGCTTGGTCTTTTGGTCCAACCAGCTGGAGTAGTTGCCTTTCCATGGAATGCCCTCGCCCCGGTCGAGTTCCAAAATCCATCCGGCCACATTGTCCAAGAAGTATCGATCGTGGGTTACGGCAATGACCGTTCCGCGGTACTGCTGCAAGTGATGCTCCAACCACAAGATGGACTCTGCGTCCAAGTGGTTGGTGGGTTCGTCCAGCAACAAAACGTCCGGATTGCGGAGCAGCAAACGGCACAATGCCACCCGACGGCGTTCACCACCAGAAAGCACAGCAATGGAAGCATCGCGGTCCGGGCATTGCAAAGCGTCCATGGCACGATCCAGTACCTGATCGATCTCCCAGGCATTGGACGCGTCAATTTTATCTTGCAACTCGGATTGGCGATTCATCAATTTCTCCATCTTTTCCGGATTTTCATACACTTCCGGCAAAGCAAATTGATCGTTTATGCTGTTGTATTCGTTCAAGATATCCATTACCTCTTGAACTCCTTCTTGAATAATTTCGATGACGGTTTTGGACTCGTCGAGCTGTGGCTCTTGCTCTAAATAGCCAACCGAGTAGCCGTGCGCCCAAACAACGTCGCCTTGGAAACTTTTTTCAACCCCCGCAATGATTTTTAATAAGGTGGATTTACCCGATCCGTTTAAACCGATGATGCCAATTTTGGCTCCGTAGTAAAAACCTAAATAAATATCCTTAAGGATTGCTTTGTTGTTGTGTGGCAGGATTTTTGAAACCCCGCTCATGGAAAAAATCACTTTGTTTTCTTCGGCCATGGCTCTTTATTCTTTCGAAGTGCAAATATCGCGTTTCTTTGCGGAAGCTATGGCAACCAAGCAACGGAACTTTGCCTTATGGGCCTTCTTTTTGCTGCTTTTGAGCGGCATTAAATTGAGCGCCCAAACCGGACTCATCCACGGGGTTGTTCTGGAGGAAAAAACCAACATGCGGTTGCCTTTGGTAGCCGTGGTGAATGTCCGGAGCGAGCAAGGGGTACGCACCAACAAATCTGGTGTTTTCAGCCTATCTGCGCAGCCGGGCGATACACTGGTATTTTCACAGCCCTTGTTTTCCTACCTGCGGTACGTGGTGCCCGCACGGGTACCGGACAGCGTTGTGGTGGTGCTTAAACCCCAGAATTTGTTGTTGAATGAAGCACCCGTTAAAGGCTACCGAATCACCATGAATCAGCCGGTTCCGATGGAAGTGCTTCCACCCGCTCGGCCCAGCGGCGAACTCATCCGAACCCCGCAATCGGTAACGCCCACTTTGGCGAATCCGATTGACTTTTTTTACGAGATGTTCGGAAATCGTCCGCGCCAACTTCGCGAGCTGCGAACGCTTTTGGCCGCGGAGTCCTACCGCGAGCGACTCAACCAAAGCAGGAACCGCTCCGCACTTTTTGAGTTGACCGGGCTGGAAGGAGAAAAAGTAGAACAATTCCTCCTCTACTGCCGACTCAATCGATCCCAAATAGACGCCTCCACAGACTACCAACTTTTGGAGAGTCTGTTGGCGTGTTATGCGGAGTTTGACGCGGTTGAGGAGCGACCGGGTGCGGTTTTGGATTGATTACCGACTGTAGTTCGGAGCCTCCCGCGTGATGGTCACGTCGTGCGGATGGCTTTCCGCAGCGCCGGCCGTGGTGATGCGGACAAACCGACCGTTTTTCTGCAAGGTTTCAATGTCTTTGGCCCCGCAGTATCCCATTCCAGCGCGCAACCCGCCAATGAACTGGTACATGACCTCCGCCACCTCTCCTTTGTAGGGCACGCGGCCCACAATAC
>CAYXHJ010000228.1:0-3178 GCA_964464855.1 uncultured Owenweeksia sp.
AACCTGCACAAAACGTTTGCCATCCCGCACGGCGGCGGCGGTCCCGGGGTAGGGCCCATCTGCGTTAAGGCGCACCTAGCTCCGTTCTTGCCTTCGCACCCGGTGGTGGCTACGGGCGGAAACCAACCCATTACGGCGATTTCCGCGGCACCGTACGGAAGCGCATTGGTGCTGTTGATCAGCTATGCCTACATCAAGATGTTGGGTGGGGAAGGGCTGCGCGACGCTACGCGCTACGCCATTCTCAATGCGAACTACATGAAGCATCGGTTGGAGACCGGATTCCAAGTGTTGTACACCGGAGACAACGGTCGTTGCGCCCACGAAATGATCCTGGATTGCCGACCTTTCAAGCGCGACGGCGGAATTGAGGTAGTGGACTTGGCTAAACGTTTGATGGACTACGGCTACCACGCCCCCACGGTGAGCTTCCCCGTGGCCGGCACCCTGATGATTGAACCCACGGAAAGCGAGTCCAAAATGGAGTTGGACCGCTTCTGCGACGCCCTCTTGGCCATCCGCGCCGAAGTTCAGGACATCATCGACGGCAAGGTGGACGCGGAGAACAACCTCCTCAAGAACGCTCCGCACACCTTAACCATGGTGACCGCCAACGAGTGGAATTGGCCCTACAGCCGCCACGACGCAGCCTACCCGCTGCCGTATGTCGCCGAAAATAAATTTTGGCCCACCGTGCGCCGCGTGGACGAAGCCTACGGAGACCGCAACCTGCAGTGCACTTGCGCGCCGGTTTCATCGTATGCGGAGTAATTGGGGGGCCTTCTAGGTCCCGACGAAATTTTATTTGATCACGAAAAAGCCCGCGAAAGCGGGCTTTTTGTGTTCCAAGCTGGACCCATTGGACTTTTGGTAAAATCGGAAATATCTAGTTTCCAAACGATTACTTGGAAAATTGAAAAATAATTCCGAACGTTGATGCATCAAAACCCTAAAAGTCAGCTTGCTATGAAAAAAATTTACTTTTTCGCCGGATGCTTGCTCGCAACCTCGCTTTGGGCTCAAACCAAAGACCATCGGGTCGTCCACCAGCGAACGTCAGAGGAACCTACGCGGTCGATTCCAACGGGCGGCATGTTGCAAAGTCCCGCAACCGAAACCGTAATTTGGTCGGAAAACTTCGCTTCGGGTATACCGGCAACCTGGGACAATACCGGCGGTACCGCGAATGGCGTTGCAGATCCGGACGTCAAGTGGGAATACCGCGGTCCTTCAACCACTCCTGCCGTGACTACGGGTTCCCGGGGAGGTTATGTAGGTACCCGTGGCCCCATCCAAAGTGCCACGGCGGCCAACGGATTTGTCATTTTTGATTCCGATTTTCTAGACAATGCCGGCATTGCAGGTAATTTTGGCAACGGTATAGGCGCTGCGCCACACTTGGCCAATTTAACCACACCGTCGATTAACCTGACGGGGTATACGGAAGTGGACATCCAATTCACTCAGTACTACCGACGCTTTGCGGGCCCCACCGGACAAGGCGTTCCAGCAACTTATTTGGACTTTTCCACCAATGGAGGAACCACCTGGCCGTATTCAGTAACCTTGAACGCGGGTATTGCAGTAAACTCCGCCACGCCCACCGCAGACCAAGTTGCCGTGCCTTTGCCTGCCGGCGTTGCGAACCAAAGCAACGTGAAAATCCGTTTTCGATTTGAGGGCGACTATTATTTCTGGATGATCGACGATATCCAGTTGATAGAAACTCCCAAACACCGTATTGAGTTTGTGGCGTTGCCCTCTGGTGCTCCCAAAGTGGACATCGTTTACGGACCCGCCAGCGGTTCGGCTAAGATGGGTCACATGAATCTGAAGCAGGTTCGCCCCATCACTTTTGACGCCAACGTCATCAATACCGGTTCGGAGTCTCAATCCAACGTTAAGTTGCAAATGCGCATTTACAATGCCGCCAACAATCAATTGGTACAAACCTTGAACAGCGCCACCACCGCTACGCTGGCCACCGGGGATACCTTGGACTACAATGCTTTGAACACCTACAGTTCGGCGTGGACCCCAACAGCAGAAGGTACCTACAAAGTAGTGCATGCGGTGTTGTCGGATTCTACCACCGCCGTTTTTGCCGATACAGGTCGCGTCGTGGTGTCTAGCGACTTATTGTCCATTGACTTTGGTCGTTGGGCCAATTCCATCGGCACGCCCAATGTTGGTAACGACGGTTCAGCGTTTGCGTCGCGCATGGATTTGGTGGACGACGAACGACTGTACGGGGTAACGGTGGGCTTGGCCAATTTGGTTTCCGCTTCCGGTTCGACGACCAACGCAACGTTTGCGGGAGGAACAGTTGAATTCTCCCTTTTTGACTCGTCGGCGTTTGACGGTTTTACCACAGGATTTGACCAAAACGCCATCTTGGCCTACGGGCAAAAGACCATTTCTGCGGCGGACTCTGCGGCAGGAACCATTTACTTCGACTTAACAGACCCCACCACGGGTTACCCCATGCTCCTTACCGGTGATTCCTACTACATGGTCTTTACCATGTACTCCAACAACGGTGCGGACCCCATTCGTATCAAGAACGACGCGACGTTTGAGAACGCTTCCGGATCTGCATTGATGTATTTGACGACCGTCAATGGAACCGCCTACAATCGCTGGTTTACGGGTTACAGCTCCAGTCGGTCCTTTGAAAATCCATGGATTCGCGCTACGGTTTGCCCCTCCGCCACCGCAGCAGCGTGCATGGGAATCGGTTTGACGGAGGAGCATCTCAAATCCATAACCGTTGCACCAAATCCGGCAAACGATTGGGTTCGGTTGAATTTTGGTTCGGCCGAAGGAATTGTTGACGTGGAGTTTGTAGATTGCTACGGACGCGTATTGCTGCAACGCGAGGTAGCCGTCCAAGCGGAAACTACCGTTCCCTTCGCCACCCACGACTGGGCACCGGGCATATATTTTGCCCGTATTCGTAGCGGTCAGGCTCAAACAGTTTTGCCATTTATTGTGGATTAATGAGCTAACCTAGAGCCATTTAACTTTAATTCAAGAGCGACTCCTCCGGGAGTCGCTTTTTTTTTACCTCTTCTGCACCATTTCTACCGCGGAGGGAACTTAATTCTTTCGTAATATTGGGGTCTTGCGTAAAAGCTTTAAAGCCCATACTATGAAAAAAACCTACTTTTTTGCCTTG
>CAYXHJ010000229.1:0-3155 GCA_964464855.1 uncultured Owenweeksia sp.
GACGAGGAACTGCTGCAGAGTAACCAGGCCCGTGATGCGGCGACCGTCACCGATGCGGCATTCCGCAGCAGAAGGTGAAACGGGACCTTCGCGAATTGCCGGTGACCCAAGCGTGTGCGCCCAACAGCGGTTGCTGCTGATTTTTACAGTTGGGTTGTAGCGATTCTCGGCGGGCCTTAGTGTCTGCTGCGGTGAAACAATCCCCTATTCCCGTGCGAGGGTGAGCCGGAAACCACATTGACTCCAGTAAAATGATTGAAAAGTACTTCAGAAATTCAGCACGAAAACGTGATGAAATCCGCTGAACTTAACTTCAGACATTTTTTTAAAGGCACCCAATGACTCTCTACGCTCCTCAAAAAGTTCGTGATTCCCGCCCACTTGCAGCTGGATTTTACTATCCGAGGCTATGAATGTTTGATGCCGCATACAATGGAAGCACTTTTATCCTGTTGTATTCGGAAAAGTTTTCTAATGATAATCGTATTCCGTGCCTAGACTTCTTTTCTTCGATAAATAAATACATGCTCTGCATCGCTCCCTTGGTGCCCGCTTTTACTTCGACCGGAATTATTGACTCTTGATTTTGGACAACGTAGTCAATTTCAGCTTGGCTGTTCTTCGCTTCTCGATGCCAGTAATACAGAGCGGTTTTTTCGTAAGGATCATTGGATTTAAGCAACTCTAGTCCAACAAACAATTCAGCGATATTTCCCTTATTAACGACGTCAACATCGTCTTTTAGTAAGAGCGAAGCAACGTCGAGCCCTAAAATCCGTTGGTAAATGCCGGTGTCAAAAATCAACAACTTGATTTTCTTTGGATTTGCTTCTGCGCCCAGTGGAATCCCGTTGCTTGAAGAATGCATCACACGATGCACCAAGCCTGCCATTTCCAATAAGTCAATCACTTGTTTGATCATTGGATTGGTCAATGAAGTAAAATCATTGGAGTACTTGAATTTAGTCCCAACTTGCTTTACAATACTTTCAAAAACAGATCGAATATTGGTTGGGGCTATTTGTCTTTTGTACTTGACAAAATCCGCTTGTAGGGCAATAATTAAATCGTCTAGAATTCGTTGGACTTCTAATAAATCACCGTTGGCTGCATACGTTTGAACGGCCTGAGGCATCCCCCCGATGATCAAAAATTTCTTAAAGTAAACTTTTAATTTTTCGTGAAGTATTGGATTTAAGGGTAGCTCCGAATTTGATTGCTGCACGGCACGTACCAACTGTTTTTCATTTAAAGCGCCCAAGAATTCGCTAAAAGAGAAGGGGTACATAAACACTGATCGAACTCTACCTACTCCAAAGGAAGGAAGTTCCGACAAGGCAAATTCCAACAACGAACCTGCAGCAATGATATGCAGATTTGGTTTTTTTTCATAAAAATAGCGAAGCTTTGAAATTGCAGGTATGCTTGCCTGGATTTCGTCGAGAAAAACCAAGGTTCGACCTTCGACTATTTCGGTTTGGGTAATGAGTGCTAACTGCTCTACTAAATCATGAATATCGGAGGTGTTGGCAAACAAGTGTTGGAATTCAGGTTGCTCCTCAAAATTTATTTCGATAAAATGGTCGAACTGTTTTGCTAAGTTTCGAACTGCGGTTGATTTGCCAACTTGGCGCGCTCCTCTAATGAGTAAGGGCTTTCTCGGTGAAGTCCTCTGCCAGGAAAGCAGGACATCGTCGATTTTTCTCTGTAGGTACATTTTTTTCGACACTATTTAGTTCAATGACTCGATAAAATTACAAAATCCAATTCGATAGATTGGCATTTTTAACAAAAAACAAGACCAATGAAGTGACTTAATATACAAAAATCAAAATCGAAGATGTGATTTGTGTTGCAAAAAGCAAAAGCGAAATGGGCAATCCAAAGTTTAGCCGTTACATTTTACTGCAATAAGAATCGCGCCTGCGCGGTGGTCTGGATTTTTTGGAATCGGTCTTGGCGAAGGCGATGTTTAAATTGACGACGTGGTTGGATTAGACCTGTGTACATTTTAGGTAGATTGTAAAACAGATACCCTCAAGCCTCTTGTTCAGAGACCGTTAATTCCATTGCCGTGTGAAATAAGTACATCGGCCGATTTTGTACATTGTTCCCATTAACCATACAGAACCCCGCTAACCATTCCGGCTTTTTTCTATTTATTCAGTTCTCATGAGGTTGTTTATAAAGGTTGTGCGTTCTGGTGCTGCCGTATGGGGGGTGCTTTTGGTGGTTGCGGCATGGAGTCCATCGATCACGGCACAGACTTCTAAGAATTATCGATTGAAAGATTTTGACTACCCCGTGACGGTGTACCAGTGGGATTATGCTCGGGCCACCGGTTCATTGGTGGGGTTGAACGGCTCTGTCAGCACTTTTGTTGAAGATTTGGGAGATGGTCGTGAAGGTTTATTCAATGGCCCGGGGCTTTTTCTGAGTAGGTTGTTTCCAGGAGGCCATATTTTGGATGCTCAAGCATCCTATAATTTTGGGCCGCTGAGTCGTTATCCCGCGGCGGATCGGGTGGCCAGTCGTGTGAACGGCCAGTTGACTGTGGCCTATTGGAAACGGGAACAAGGGCAGGAGGTCGGACCACTTTACTATGCTCGACTCCCTGCAAACAAGGCGATATCGGGCTATTCGATCAAAAATGTCGAGGTCAATGTGATGACCATGATCCAGGTGTCCGGTGGGCTGTCGTACCACCCGATGCAGTACGGTACTCGTAATGTGTTGGCGCACACCGGAGTCGTTTGGTCGCGTGGGACGGCTACCTATGTGGAGGTGAATGGAGAAGGCTTTGCGCCGCAAGCGCAGTCGAGGGAGTTGAAGGCGAATTTGTTGTGGTATCCCAATCTGGACATGATGCAATTTCCAGGGCTTGAAGTTGCGTTTGGATCACATTCGTTTGACATTAAGCACCCCGTCAATAAAAGTGCTTGGTACCGCAATGTAATCAGTCGGGCACACGGGGAAGTTTTCATTGGCTTTTCTCCCTTCACGAACACAGGCCCCAACGGACAAACCCAGGTGTACTATTTATTTGGATTCCGGTCAAGCTTATTAAACCTTGGGGGCGGACGTATTCATTAGGAGGCAGTGTTTACCACCTGCCCTGGGTAAAAAAACGACAAGGAGAAAATCTGTAACTTGGT
>CAYXHJ010000230.1:0-2053 GCA_964464855.1 uncultured Owenweeksia sp.
CATTGGTCCGTGACGGTCAAGGTCACCGAATACGTTCCATTGGCGGCAAATACCTGAGTTGGATTGGGGCCGGATGCTGTTGCTCCCGCGCCAAAATTCCAACTGTAGTTTAGTGAGGTTCCCGTAGATGCCGAGGCGTTAAAAACCACCGATAATCCAGTGGCAACCGACGTAAACGACGCCGTAGGAGGAGGACATGGGTTGTTGCACGCGGCCTTGCCTTCGTACTTGAAACCGGTGGTCAGAGCGGGGCTGTTGTTGGCTCCAACGCGCGTACTCAGGGTAGTTCCCGTCGGAGATTTCAAAATCCAACCGCATTCGCCGCTCCACTGACCGCCATTCACAAAGTTCAATCGGATGGTGTCTCCGTCGCACGCCGGCAAAGAAAATACTGCTTGATTGCCCGTGAGGAACGAATAATTGGTGGTGGTGGTTCCTACGGTAACTTCCAATCGATGGGAAGTAGTGCCCGCTTGATTCGCACGCCATCCGTCGCCAAAGGAATCCGTCAAGGTCAGCTGATACAAACAACCGTTGGTGCATGCAAACGTAGAAAAGGTCACCGGTCCCACCGGAGTGGAAATACCGGAAGCCCCGCAATTGTCCCGAACGTAAACTTGATAAGACGTACCTAAGGTCAAGCCGGTCAAAATAAACGGATTGGTGGTTGCCGCCACCACCGTTCCGGACCCCGGTGTAAATCCAACGGGACCGTACTCAATTTGCCAGGCGGTAGCCCCTCCGGTGGACCATGTAACCTGGGCCGTGGTGGACGTCAAAGGGGTAACCGCCACGTTCGTGGGCGGCGGGCAAGACGGTGCCGACGTGATGCTGAAGTCGTCGATGGCAATGTCCGCCATTTGCGGGGTGGCATTCGCCAAATTCCGGCGCGCCACAAAGCGAAACGAAACGTTTTGCCCCGTATAGGTAGTGAGCGGAATGGTTTTTTCCAACCACTGATTCCCCTGCGGTCCAGCAATGGAATCCAACAACGCCCAAGCCCCGGTTCCTACTTTGATTTCGGTGCGCAAACTGCGGATGGCCACACCGTCCATGTGGTACCAAAACTTCAGTTGGGGCAGCGGCAAAGTACCTAAGTTAAATGTTGGTGACTCCAAGAGTGCCGTGGCTCCAGTCGTGCTCAACGAAGCTTCCGTATACACGTACCGACCGTTCCCGGAGGTGTGGTCAGAGGCCGGCCCGGTGGTACCCGTAGGTGTAGGACCTTGTCCCCCACCCCAGTGAAACTGCGGGGTGGTGCCGGCCGAGTTGGGGGTTCGGGCCCAACAGGGATCAATAGTGGAACCGGCATTCCAGAAGTTATTGGGATTGCCCAATGCTCCCATGGTGAACGTGTTGTCAAAATACTCGTAGTACGGTACGGTCGCAACACCGCAAGCAGTACTGGCCGCAACCGGTCCGACCCAAAGTGATTTGTCCGAAGAAGAGCACACTTTACGAACGTAAAAATGATAGGTCGTTGATGGGGAAAGGCCCGTAACCGTAAACGGACTGCCCGTTGCCGCAACCGTGGTTCCAGCTCCCGAGACAAAACCCACCGGACCGTACTCCACTTCAAACGAGGTACCTGTTGCTGTCCAAGCCAAAGTCACGGTCGTGGTAGTCGATGCTGTCGACGAGAAGGCCGTAGGTGCAATGCACGTAGGTCCGGCAAGAATGCTCACGTCGTCGATGGCCAAATCACCCAATTGACCACCTCCTGGCCCACCCCCACCGGGTCCACCAGCAGGCTTAGCAACACGGAATCGAATTTGCACCGTATCGTTGGCATAGGGATTCAAAGACACCGTCACCTTTTGCCAAGAATTTCCTTGGTTGCCCGACTGCGTGTACACATTGGAAATCCAAGCGTTGTTGTGGAATACATCCACAGACAATGTGCCTTGATTCGCTCCAAACTGATGCTTCCAGAAAACCAACTCCGGGTTCACCAAAGTGGACAAAAACACCTTGGGCGAAACGAGCTCCGCGGTATTCCCAACCCCCGTTGCTTCTGCATACACGTAGGCACCAGTCCCCGTGGTGTGGTCCG
>CAYXHJ010000230.1:2063-3155 GCA_964464855.1 uncultured Owenweeksia sp.
CGTTAATGGGCCGTTGAATGTTGCCCCAGAGCCACCACCCCAGTGGTAACCTGCTAAGGGATTTCTGCTCCAACAACCGCCAACGGTACTTCCGCTGTTTTGGGGGGCCGTTCCTTCCGCAAAGCCGGTGGTAAATGCCTCCGTCCACGGAGCCGTGATTGCGGTACAAACGGTGCTCGCGTTCACCGGCCCTACCCATGCAGATTTATCTGCAGGCGAGCAAACCCGACGAACGTAAAACTGGTAATTGGTGGCCGGAGTCAAGCCGGTAACTACAAAAGGCGTTGCAGTTGCAACAACCTGTGTACCTGCCGGCGGAGTAAATCCAACCGGTCCGTATTGAACCTCAAACGAAGTACCGGGCGAGGTCCACGTAAGGGTTACCGAATTGGTGGACTGCGTGGTTACTGCAAAACCGGTTGGCGCAGCACACGATGGGGTTTGTTGCACTTGAAAATCATCAATTGCGATATCTACTGTGTTTGCGGGACCGGGATTGCGGGTTCCCACCCATCGGAACACCACCGTATCTCCGGCAAAAGGTGCTGCTAATGAAACTATGGCCTGTTGCCAAGGGGCTACACCTGATGTTTGTACCGGACCGGTTTGCGTCCATAAGGTGGTAAAAGCGCCACCGTTGCTGACTTGGAACTCCAACTTATTAATGAGCCCTCCGTACATGTGGTACCAAAATGAAACCTCGGTTGCGGTTAACGACGCTGTTGAAATGGGCGGAGACTCCAACGTTGCCGATGTTCCAAAATTGGTTCCTTCGGTAAAAAGAAATTTACCGGCTGCTGTTCCAGTGGTTTTGTCAAAATCAGGACCCGTCAATGCTGTATTCGGCAATCCAGGACCCGTTTTCCAAAAATATCCGTTGGACTCGTTTCGGGTCCAGCAATTGTCCATTGTTCCCGCGTCTTGAGCAGCCGTTCCTGCATTCCAGGCTGTTCCCGTAAAAGATTCCAAATAGGGCGCCGTTGCAGTTGGTACAACCGGCGCACACGGCACCTTCACCACCAATGGACCAACCCAAATGGAACCGCTGCCAGCTCCGCAGCTGTCGCGAACCCAAAAGGTGTAGGTGGAACC
>CAYXHJ010000231.1:0-3146 GCA_964464855.1 uncultured Owenweeksia sp.
CACGGCAAGGGGCATCTGCCCTACCCACACCGCTCGGCGTTCGGCCTGCCACCACGCTCGGTTCCAACCCTTCTCTTCGTGCGGTCCGGGGAATGTAGGGTGCACGGGGGGATGATTGCGGGGGGCTCCTCCAAAATCTTCGGTAAACGCCAGATCAGCAGGAACAACGGGGGCGTCTGATGCGCCGTTGTAGCCGTACAAAGGTTCGCGCAGCGGCACGTTCAGGTGCACGGGGCCGCGTTGCTGCTGGGCGGACTTCCATGCGGCGGTCCAGCGTGCAGCATTGCGCGCCAAAAGCGCTTGCTGCTGTTCTGGAGCGGCGTTTGAATCGTCTTCTTCTAAAGTAAATTGCGCCACCACGTGGTCACCAAAGATGCTTCCTTGCCGGATGCTTTGGCCTTGGCCTTGATCGATGTGCGCGGACGGTCGGTCTGCGGTTAAAACCACCAAAGGAAACTCGCGGTAAAAGGCTTCTACCACCGCGGGAGCCAAGTTCAACGAGGCGGAGCCGGACGTGCAAACCACCACCACGGGTTTTCCCTGTGCCTCCGCGGCACCCAACGCAAAGTGGCCCGCTGCGCGTTCGTCCAGCAAAACGGCGTGGCGCGGGAAGGCGCAGCCGTGAAAGGCCTCCACCAGGGGCGCGTGCCGCGAGCCGGGAGACGAAATCCACGCGTCTACCCCTTCGGAACGAAGAAATCGGGCCAGAGCCCAGGCGGACGGATGGAATGCGCTCACCGCGCGAAGATAGCGCTGCGGAGGGTTTGGAGTTTCGCTTCCGTCTCCTCCCATTCCCGCTGCGGATCCGACTGTGCGGTAATGCCTCCTCCGGCGTACAGCGCTACGGCCTGCGCTCCCACCTCCATGCACCGCAAATTGACGTAATAACGTGCCGTGGCACCGGACGTCCAACCCATGAATCCCGCATACAATCCGCGGGGATAACCTTCGTGGGCTTTCAAAAAAGCAGATGCACGAGCGCGGGGTAATCCCCCTACGGCGGGGGTTGGGTGCAGCGATTGAGCCAAAGAGAGGCTTGCCGCCTGAAGCGGCAAAGAACCTTCTATCCAGGTGCACAGATGCTCCACAGGGCCTGCTGGGCGAAGGTGCGGTCCGTCCACGGTCAGGTCCGTAGCACCCAAGGCGCGGAGCATGTAGGCAATGTCTTGGGTCACCAAATCCTGCTCTTCTTTTTCCTTGGCTCCCCAATGACCGCGGGTTCCCGACGGACGCGTTCCGGCCAAACTCATGGTGCGCAGTTGGGATCCATCGCGCTGCAAAAGCCACTCCGGCGAGGCTCCCATCCAGGTGGTTTGTCCCTCGCGGTAGAGCAAATAAACCATGGCATCCGGGTACCGCTCGCACAAGGCAACAAAAGCATCCAAGGTGTCGAAGGCATTTTCGGGGCTGTGAACCACGCGTCTGGACGTCACTACCTTGGTCAGTGCTCCATCCCTGCAGGCGTCTACCGCACGCTGTACCAGCAACTTGTACCCGGATTCGTCGTGGGAAGTCCCGCCCTCCAAGGGGGGCAAATCCCGGTGGGCCGCTCGTGCCCGGGTCAATGCTTCCACCCCTTCAAATCGGGGTCCCAAGGCGTACGTAACCGCCGGACCGTTGAACGGATGGACGTGAAACAGAGAACTACTGCCGATTCCCTCCACCGCACCTAAAACAGAGGCCTCCAACGGCGCGCCCCACAGCGGCTGACCGGGTTCCCGGAGCAGAACAAAGGAGGTTTTCATGAGGAATGTAAAGCGGGTCAGTGCGGATTACTTAGTCGGGTCCGTTTCTGCCAGCTCCAAAATGGCATTGGTCAGGGTTGCGGTGGACACCAGCCGGCCGTGGTCGTCTTCAATGCGGATTTCCACCACGTGGGAACGCTTGCCTTGGTGCAAAAAACGAGCCGTGCCCCGCACTGTTCCGTCTTTTACGCTCCGAACGTGGTGCGCCACCAAAGTCTGACCCACCACCGCTTGGCGGCTCGGATCCGGTAAGCAGACAAAGGAATACGCCGAACCCAGCGTTTCTACAAGAGCTGCCGTGGCACCTCCGTGCAAAAGCCCCATGGGCTGATGAACCTGCGGACCTACCGGCATTTCCGCGCGCAATCCTGCTTCATCCAAGCCCGTGTACCGAATGCCCAGGGTCTCCATGAGGGTCCCCGCGCGTCGCTCGTTCAGTAGGGCCAGTTTTTCTGCGTGCTCCATGTCTGCAAAGATAACCGATTCCGTACCTTTGCCCCTTCGCAAACTTCCTTTGTACCGAAGCTTTTTTATGATCCAAATTACTCTTCCCGACGGTGCCCAGCGCACGTACGAACCCGGAACTTCTGCCTTTCAAGTAGCGGAGAGCATTTCCCGGGGATTGTCCCAAAATGCGTTGTCTGCCCGTTGGAACGACCGCACGGTTGAATTGCACGACCCCTTGCCCGGCGACGGCACCTTGCGCTTCTTCACGTGGGAGGACCCGGAAGGCAAAGCCGCCTTTTGGCACTCGTCGGCCCACGTCATGGCCCAAGCCATTACAGACCTCTACCCGGCCGTTCACTTGACCATTGGCCCGGCGATTGAAAGCGGTTTTTACTACGACATTGACTTCCGTGGCATCCACTTTGGGGAGGCCGATTGGACCAACGTGGAAAAGCGCTTCCTGGAGCGCGCCCGCGAAAAAGCGGAGTTTAAAATGCGTTCCGTCACCAAGCAACAAGCGCTGGAAACCTACGCCCACAATCCGTTCAAAACCGAGCTGATTGAAAATCTGGAAGACGGCACCATCACCTTTTGCGACCACAGCGACTTCACGGACCTGTGCCGCGGGGGACACATCCCCAACACGGGCTTGATCAAGGCCTTTAAAGTTACCAAAATGTCCGGTGCCTACTGGCGCGGCTTAGAAACGAACCCGCAGCTCACCCGCGTCTACGGCATCTCGTTTCCCAAGGCTTCTATGCTGGAGGAGTACCTGCACTTGCTGGAGGAGGCCAAGAAACGGGACCACCGCAAACTGGGCAAGGAACTGGAGCTGTTTACCTTCTCCCAGCGCGTGGGTCAAGGCTTGCCATTGTGGCTGCCCAAAGGTGCTGCCCTGCGCGAACGCCTGGAGCAGTTTTTTTATGCGGTCGACGGCGCCTTCCGGGTAAAAAA
>CAYXHJ010000232.1:0-3132 GCA_964464855.1 uncultured Owenweeksia sp.
CAGCCACCGTCTGGACCTCCAACCTCCAACGTGCCCACCGCGTCGCCTCCGAACTTGAGTCTGGCATCGTGTGGGTCAATTGCTGGCTCGTCCGCGACCTCCGCACGCCCTTCGGCGGCATCAAATCCAGCGGCGTCGGCCGCGAAGGCGGCTTTGAAGCCCTCCGCTTCTTCACCGAACCCAAAAACATTTGCATTGCCCTAAGCAATGGGGGGCATTGAGTATGGCCCAAAAACAAAGGGCGGCCCGCAGGGCCGCCCTTCTTGATTCAGGGTTGGAAAACGAACATTAACACAAAAATCACCCCTCTGCCTGAATCTTTTCGTATACTTAGCTAGAGGCAAAAAGGGTGCCAAAGGTTGCATGTCCGGGCAGACTAAATTCTAAATGACCATCAATCAATTAATTGCAATCGACGATTGTTGCAGTTGAGAATTTGAACGAAATCGTAGTTCCTTCCTTTTGTGTTCCCAGCAAGCCGAAGCACGCGATCACAACCCGGGCATTATGTTGGCTATTTTGTAGGATTTGTTGACGGTTGTGTTCGACTTATTGGCTATTAAGTTGGATATGTCATCTATTGAGCTGCATTTGTTGACCGGAATACTCAATAAAGGAACAGATTTTACCGTTTTTTGAATGGATTTAATCCTCACGCGGTAAGGCATAACCAACTCAAAAACAATCCTAAGATGGTATTTGCCGCCTAATTCAAGGTAGTTTGATGCTGCGCGTCGCAGGCAAAAACACCCCACCCACCTCAAACCACCAAACCCGCAACCCCGGCGCGTGGCGGTCTGTCAGGGTTGTGCTGCTGCTGGGCGGCAGGGTCCATACTTCTAAGCGTTCACCACTGGGGCTGAACTGTTGAACTTTGAGCGGTAGGGTGTATGGATTGTGTAGGATGAATTCGGATTGGTGCGGATTGGGGTAGATTGTTGGTACTACTTGAGGGGTGGTGCTTCTGGGTTTGTTTGGCGCGCACGGCGTGCCGGGCGCGCTGAAACCCCAAATCGGGAAACCGTCGGACAGACGCGCAAAGGTGGTGTTGCCGGGGAGGGCTGGATAGCGGAGGCGATCGACGGGTACGTACGGTGCGGTGGAGTCTGCACGGCGCAGGAGGACGACCCATTCGCCGGCGGCGCTGAGGCCGAAGAGTCGGTTCAATGTGTCTGAGAGGTCCAGGCAACGCATTTCTTGGGGCTGTACTACGCTTTTGGGCAGCGGATAGGGATTGGTGCCGGCGGAGTCGTTGGAGAGTGCGTAGTGGCTTAATTCGAGGTCTTGGGTGCCGTTGTGGTACAATTCCACGAAGTCCAGGCTGCGCGCGCCGATTTCGTTGATTACGAGGCCTTCGGTTTCGGTAATCGGTATTCTTTGGGGACTGCAGGTGCTGGTGGCCGTGCGGTTGGTGGTGGTTTGGGCCCAGAATAGGCCGCGGAGGGCGCGTATGTTCTGGGGCGGGTTGAGGGCGCCCTCCCATCTTTGGGTGCTGGGATTGAGCGCGAGCCAGAGGGTGTCTGTTTGCGTGCCGACGGGGTTGCCGCCGCCTGCGGCGGCGCCAACCGTATCCGCCCACCAAATCCACCCCACCCGCGCTACCGGCGAAACGCCGTCCACGGCCGCGGACGCATACACGGGCAAAGACGCGCTCGTGCAAGAGACCGTCGGGCTGCGAAATAGGGGGGACCCAAACGGCGCACTCAATTGCTGCGCGGTTTGATCTTGGCGTTTGAACAAGTACGGGAGAATGCCTTCCTTGACGTGTGCCCCAATTGTGGCGGTGTAGCCCAGGTTGAATTGCTGGAACGTGTAGCCGTAGTCTGCCGGACGATACGGGTCCAGGGCCGCGAAGGGCGCAATTTGGTCCCGAATTTGGAGGATTTGGGTGCGGAATTCCGGCGCGTAGAGGAGGTCGTTGGCGGCCTTGAGGTAGTAGGTGAAACGTTGGCGCAGCTCCGCGTTGGACATCAGCCTGCCGTACAGCGGATAGCTGGTATTTCCCCACTGGTAGACGTTTTTCGAAGTCCAGTCGGTCCCAAACCAATCGATGCCCATGGTGTTGTCCAAGTCGTACAAAAGGAAGTGAAATTTGCCGTCCGACGGATCCCGGTACAGGTAGTAGTTGTTGTTGTTCACGGCGTAGTTGTCCCAGTGCCCCAGGCTGATTTCCACGGCCAAGGTGAGGAGGTACTCGTTGACGTCGAGCAGGGTGTCTAAGGCGCAGGCCAAGTTGGCGTTGGACGTTTGGTTGAGCACCTGAATGAAGGTGGCGAGGTCCGTGTAGTCGTCTTGTTCGGTGTTGGTTTTTAGCTCGTAGGCCCGACGTCCTGCGGACACGAATTTGTAGTCGTTGGGGTTGGTGGAGCGGAATTGAAGGGGCGCGGGGTACAAACACTTGTAGAGGTTGCCGTCGTCGGTTCCGTACCGATGCTGCACGTAGTCGTCGTTGAGGTGTTCCACGTTGGCGTACACCCCGAAGTAGTCGCCGTTGATGTAGAGGGCTACGTGGTTGACGCGAGCGGCGGCGAGGCCCATGCGGCGCGCAAAGTTCCACGCAATCCGGGCGCGGGCCACGGTGGGGTCGTTGTGCTCGCCGTTGAGATTCAAGTCTTTAACCCCTTGCCACCGGGTGCCGGGCGAAAAGGTGTTGAAGGAGATTTTGTACGACTTTTTGCCGGAAAAACGCGAGGTGTTGCCCTTCAGGCGGAAGCCCACCAGCCCCACGGAATCGCGGAGGCCGTTGCCTTGCCAGCGGAATTGAGCGCGCCACTCGCGGTCGGAGGTGACGTCGGACAAAATTTGCTGGAGGGTGTCTGCAGGAAGCCAAACGTCCACGCGGGGCACGGTGCTGTCCGCGTACACGATCCCCGCCTCCGGGTGGTGCACAAAGGGTAGGGCGGGATTTTGGCCCGACGCCCGATGCGCGGTTCCAGTGAGGAGTCCGATCACCGTCAGCGTGCTGCGAAACCAGAGGGGGAAAGGACGAGAGGACCGGTGCATGCCCCTAAGGTAGGGAGGATTGGGGGAAGCGGCGGAGCGGGTGGTTTTCCACGCAGTTTGGGATGCGTTCTGCTCAGTCCGGGTTGCGTACTGCGCAGTACGGATTGCGTTCCGCGCAGTCCGGGCTGC
>CAYXHJ010000233.1:0-3130 GCA_964464855.1 uncultured Owenweeksia sp.
CGGCTGTCATTTCTGTTTCAATGAATCCAGGAGCAATGGCATTGCTTCGGATGTTCCGAGATCCCAACTCCAAAGCAATAGACTTTGTAAATCCAATGATACCCGCTTTGGACGCCGCGTAGTTTGATTGACCCGCGTTGCCTTTGACCCCTACTACGGACGCCATGTTGATGATGCTTCCGCTCCGCTGTTTCAACATGACCCGTTGAACGCTTTTGGTCAAGTTAAAAACGGAATTAAGATTGACTTGGATGACTCGATTGAAGTCGTCCTCGGACATGCGCATGAGCAAATTGTCCTTCGTGATTCCGGCATTATTTACTACCGCATCGATGCGGCCAAAATTTTCAACAACATCCGAAATGAGCTGTTCCGCTTCGTCGGATTTTGAGGCGTCCGAACGAAATCCCTTGGCCCGCACCCCAAAGGCCGACAGTTCCGCCTCCAAAGCCAATCCTTGTTCTACCGAGGACAGGTAGGTGAAGGCAACATCAGCGCCGTGCTTCGCGAATTCAAGCGCAATTCCTCGTCCGATACCCTTTGCAGCACCGGTAACCAAGGCAACTTTTCCTTCCAACAATTTCATATTCAAAACCTTATTAACTACTTTTTTTCAAGAACCGCAAAGATACGAAATCGATTTGGGTGGAACGGACTGCAACGGCCGCTAATGCAGCACCCAAACACCATCCTCCCACAACATCAATCCACCAATGCATGTGCAGGGCCATCCGACTGAAGCCTACCATTAGAGCCCAAAGAAACGCCAATACGGAAACCCAAGGTTTTGGGTGCGTCCAGGCCCAATAAAAAGCCAGCGCTGCCGCAGCTGTTGTATGGCCCGACGGAAACGAAAACCAATAAGCCGGCTCCACTCCGGGCAGAGGCAAAAGGGTTCCTTTAAACCATTCTAAGGGACGTGGAAAATTTGAAAACCACGTACGCTTTATGACGCTTGGAAGCAACGATCCCAATGCAACAGCTACACCCCACCCCATCCACCAACGTGAGGTACGTCGTTCCAACAACGCCCATAGAGCGGCTCCAACAACCATCCAGCCTTCCGCAGAAGTGGATATTAGTTTCCACACGTCGGTGGGGACCTTGCGTAAAACCGGATCGAAAAATTCAAAATACTGTGTGCGGTTCCCCGCGACCAAGGAAGCAATCCCCAGTATTGCTCCCATTGCAGCCAGCAGCGTTAGGCGCCGATGGTGTGAAGTAAGTTGTGTACTTGGCTGTTCCAAAGCAAACGCATTTCGTTTTCATCGTTTTCGTCGACATAATCTGTAACCACAAGCGTGGCATCCAAAGTGATGTCGTCCACCACGATGCGAAACTCAAACGAAAATTTATTGGAACTAAAGTCTTCTTCCCACTTGTATTGAACAAATGTATCCTGACGTTTGCGTACCAAAAAAGCAACCTCCTCGGTGTCTCCCCATTTGAAAACGTAGCGATCTCCGCGCGATTCAACATCGTCGCAAAACCACTCAGCCAATCCCGACGGATTGGATAAGAAGTTGTAAAGCATGTGCGCCGACGAGCGCACCGGGTACTCCAATTCTATTTTGACTTTATCGGCCATTGCATGCAATTTAATGCACAATTGGATATTTTGCTTCCTGAATTTGAAAAAGTGCATATTCTGTGTTGGACCAAACCAACTTTGCATCATTTGGCACGACCGAGGCTGGCCAATGAACCGAGGTTACCCACCATTGATGCTCGTTGTGGCTATTATTTACGGACATCCTATTCGGGGCAAAAACACTCCATCGGTGCGTTAAATGAGCTAGAGCTCGGGGGCGCGAGGCATTGAGGGTGTCCTGTACCGGCACTTGATTCTGAATTTCTGAAATGAGCTCACGTGCTGAAGGTGAATTCGGTCCAACAACCCTGTCCGATTGCTCCCGTGCTTCATGGAAGATTCTGATCCAGGCAGGGAAATAAGAAAACAGCACCAAAAAGGCCAACGCCAAGGAATATCGAACAGGAAGTTTGCGAACAATCAACCAAGGAACGAGCGGCAGTAAATAACGAAACCCCTGGGATTGAACGGGAAAAAGCAGTACCGCACAGACGTAAATCCCCGCAAACCAGTTGGGAACCAAAGAAGTTCCGGGTTTGGAATCGGTCGATTTTAGCGACAACAACGAATACGTCCAAGTGGCCACAACCGTCAAAACGGCCAAAGTCCCCATCCATAGGCCAAAATCGTGAAACCAAGAATGTGCCGCAC
The DNA here is from genome assembly GCA_964464855.1 of uncultured Owenweeksia sp. Classification (GTDB taxonomy): domain Bacteria; phylum Bacteroidota; class Bacteroidia; order Flavobacteriales; family Schleiferiaceae; genus CAMDTE01. The sequence continues at coordinate 2,243 of CAYXHJ010000233.1, forward strand.
TCCAAGCATACCTCCACGCCCCAAAGTAATGCACGATTCGATCCAAAACTCCGGAAACCAACCAAGGTGGGCCGTATACAGAAGCGAAGTGACCGGACGCCCGCGGCAATACGGAAAGCAGTAATTCCACCACTCCGCCGCCCACCAGTACTGCACCAATGAATTGAGATTTAGGTTGTTTTCTCAACACTTGCCAAAGGACGACGATTACAGCGGCCAAAACCATGGCCCAACCCAGCGGCCGAAGAGCGATGGCACACGCGGTCAGTAAGCCAATGAGCGCCAAAGTCCTTTTGGATGGATTTGGGCGTTGCACCACGAAAATCAAAGCGGTTGTGCAAAAAGCAAACGGCAAATCGGAGAGCCACTCCCATTTAAATCGAAGCATCCAAGGCGACACCACCCACACCAGGGTCCAAGCTAAGGCCGTGCGGACATCGTTTGTTTTCCGACGGTAGAGCTCAAAGAGTACTGCGGAAAAACCCATCCAAAACAACGCAACAACCGCTGCTGGAGGTAGATTGGACGTAAGTGCCAACAAAATGGGCCACCCCCATGGGTAATACGGTGGAGCGTAGAGTGCTGATGAATTTTGATAAACAAAATAATGAACTGGCTTTTGTAAATTACTGTTTAAAAGCCATTTTGATTGATCGAGGTATTGAGCCCAATCGTCGCCCCAATCCAATTGATTTCGGTAAGTGGCACCTCCAAAAACCAAGAGAATTGCGAGCAGTGCAAAACGTGCGTGCTGAAGTTTCATTTATTCAGTTGTGGGAGTGCGTGAAGGTATGTATTTTTGCGCCCTGATTCGGCGAGGTAGCTCAGATGGTTAGAGCGCAGGATTCATAACCCTGAGGTCGGGGGTTCGATTCCCCCCTTCGCTAC
>CAYXHJ010000234.1:0-903 GCA_964464855.1 uncultured Owenweeksia sp.
CACAGGTGTTTTAACAGGCACATTGTCAACTACAGCAAGTTCTGTTGTAGTTTCATATGACTATACAATTAATACTTGTTCTTTTACAGACACGAAAACGATTAATATCAGTCAATTGGTTGCAGGAACGGCAACAGGTAATGAAACATTGTGTGCGAGTATTGCACCAACTGCAATTACCTTAGCTGGAAATACTTCTGGTTCAACAATTCAATGGCAAGAGTCAACAGATAATAATTCATATACAAATGTTAGTGGCGCTACTGCTGCTACCTTAAGTACTGCAACGATTGGTGTAATAAATGGTACAAAATATTATCGTGCCGCAGTTACTTCAGCATTATGTGGAACACTTTATTCTAATGTAATAACTAAGGGCTATAACAATAGTTTAAGCTTTGACGGTACAGATGATTACGTTCAACCTGGAGCGCCACTTCCATTTGCAGCAAATGATAATTTCACGTATGAAGCATGGGTTAGACCATCATTAGTGGATGCAAATTATCGTGGATTTTTAGGAACGGATGTTGCTAACGTTGGACGTGCTCCATCAATGTGGGTTGGTCCAAACGGCTCATTACATACCGATAGTTATAGCGGATCTACTCGTTATGATATGCTTGTTAATAATTTCTTTACTGCTAACACCTGGGTGCATGTTGCGTGGGTGAAAAATGGCACAACATATACAATTTATAAAAATGGAGTACAGGCAGCAACTGCAACCGCTCCATCAAGTGTATTGCTTCCTAATGCTAATTTTACCATTGGTAAATTAGATAACTTTTTTGCTGGTACATTAGATGAAGTTCGTATCTGGAATACCGCTAGAACAGCTCAGGAAATTACTGACAACATGAGCGCAACATTAAATGGCGACGAAACTGGCTTAAAAGCATA
>CAYXHJ010000234.1:913-3120 GCA_964464855.1 uncultured Owenweeksia sp.
ACATTTAATCAGGGCGTACCAGGCGGAACAAATAGTTCAATTACTACTGTTTCAAATTTAACATCAACTCCTAACTTAAATGGAACTTTAACTGCATTCGCTAAATCTGGAAATACTTCAAATTTTACTGATGGATTTAGAGTGCTATTAACTGCACAACCTGCAGCTCCAAGTGCAGTTTGTTTAAATGCAAGTTCAAATACAATTAGTGTTACAGCAACTGGCGGTAATTTAACATATCAATGGTATACAAACACTGCAAATAGCACATCAGGTGCAACTGCAATAACAAATGCAACTAGTAATAGCTATGAAATTCCAACAAATGTTGCTGGAACAAAGTTCTATTATGTTGTAGTAACAGGTTCTTGTGTATCAAGAGTTACAAGTAATATTGTATCTCAATTAGTTAATTCGTCAACATTTAGTACAGAGCCATCTAGTGCTGCACAGAATATCGCATATGGTGGAACAGCAACAGCATTAACTGTTGCAGCTTCAGGTGCTACTGCTTATCAGTGGTATTCTACACCAACAAAACCATCATTAGTAAGTGGATTTAGTGGTGGAACAGGTTGGACGTCAAGTACAGGCAGTTTCCAAACTTTTGCTTTGTATTCTGGCGGTAACCCTGCAATCGATTCAGATGGTTATTTAAGATTTGCATATGTAAGCCCAAGTTCTATATATAGAGATTTTAATTTAGATCAAGCAGCAACAACAATTAGTTTTTCTGCACAGTATGCTTCATTAGATAATAATAATGATAGAGGTAAAATTCAATTGTATTTTTATAATGCTAGCAATACGCAAGTGGGTAGCGTATCACAATCTGCAGATTTGACTGGATCAAATACATGGCAATCTACTGACTTAACAAATGTTGCAATCCCTGCAGGTGCCACAAAAGTTAGAGTTGTATTCTATCAAATACAAGAGTATCCTTATTGGGCAGGTAACTATGGTATCGCATTTAGAAATCCATCTGTTACAACAAACGTTGCATTAAATGGCACCGCTATCACAGGAGCAACTTCAGCTACCTATACACCTTCAACATCAACACCGGGTGCACTATATTATTATGCAGTTGCAACGGGCGGTTGTTCTACAGCAACAAGTGCATTATCTGGTTTAATTACTGTTGGTAAAGCAACTCCAACAATTGCATCTATGGCTGCAATTAATAAAACATTTGGTGATGCAGCATTTACATTAACTGTACCTACATCAAATGCAACAGGTGCCTTTACCTTTACTTCAAGTAATACAGCAGTAGCAACTATTTCTGGAACAACTGTAACTATAGTAGGTGCCGGAACAGCAACAATTACTGCAACACAAGCTACTGACGCTAATTATAATGCAGGTTCTGTAACTGCTTTATTAACTGTTGCTAAAGCCAATCCAACAATTGCATCTATGGCTGCAATTAGTAAAACATTTGGTGATGCAGCATTTGCTTTAACTGCACCAACTTCAAATAGTACTGGTGCAATTACGTATACTTCTAGTAATACATCGGTAGCCACTGTCTCCGGTTCTACAGTAACAATTGTAGGTGCAGGTACAGCAACAATTACTGCAACACAAGCCGCATCTAATAATTACAATGCTGGTTCTGTTACTACAACATTAACTGTTGCTAAAGCCAATCCAACAATTGCGGTTCTACCAAATATAACAAGGGCTTACGGTAGTGCAGCAGTTACTTTAGTAGCCCCAAGTTCAAATAGTAATGGTGCATTTTCATACACAATAAGTGATGCCTTAGTAGCAACAATTTCTGGAGCTACTCTAACAGCCGTTGGTATTGGAACTGCAACAATTACAACTATTCAAGCTGAGTCTGCTAACTATAATGCAGGTTCAGTAACCAGAACAATAACCGTTGTAAAAGGAACTCCAACATTTGGAACTTTTGCAGCTATCAATAAAACATTTGGTGATGCAGCATTCACATTAACTGCGCCAACTTCTACTTCAACTGGTGCATTTACTTATACTTCTGATAACACAGCAGTAGCAACTGTATCAGGCGCTACTGTTACAATAGTAGGATCTGGAACAGCAAATATTACCGCTACACAAGCAGCTGATGCAAATTACAATGCAGGCTCTTTAACAGCTGTATTAACGGTTGCCAAAGCTACTCGTACTTTATCATCATTTGCTGATATTAATAAAACAACAACTGATGCTCCATT
>CAYXHJ010000235.1:0-3114 GCA_964464855.1 uncultured Owenweeksia sp.
CGGCTTGGGCTTGCTGCTCTTGGGCGTTACCGGCGATGAAGTCCTGCCAGCAGAGGTATACGGACGCTTGAAAGCAGAAGCCCTCTCCACCGTGCGTGGAACCGTACAGGCAGACATATTGAAAGAAGACCAGGCCCAAAACACCTGCATTTTCTCCACAGAGTTTGCCTTGCGGTTGATGGGCGACGTGCAGGAGTATTTCATTCGCCACAACGTTCGCAACTTTTATTCGGTGTCCATTTCCGGTTACCACATTGCGGAAGCCGGTGCCAACCCCATCACCCAATTGGCCTTCACCCTGGCCAACGGGTTCACCTATGTGGAGTACTACTTGAGCCGCGGCATGGACATCAACGCATTCGGGCCCAACTTGAGTTTCTTCTTCAGCAACGGGGTGGATCCAGAATACGCCGTGATTGGTCGGGTGGCCCGACGGATCTGGGCCAAGGCCCTCAAGCGGAAGTACGGGGCAGATCCTCGCGCGCAAATGCTGAAGTACCACATCCAAACGTCGGGACGGTCGCTCCACGCGCAGGAAATTGACTTCAACGACATCCGCACCACGCTTCAGGCCCTCTACGCCATTTACGATAACTGCAATTCCCTTCACACGAACGCCTACGACGAGGCCATCACCACGCCCACAGAAGAAAGCGTGCGCCGGGCGATGGCTATTCAGCTCATCATCAACCGCGAGTTGGGATTGGCCAAGAACGAAAACCCGCTGCAGGGATCGTTCATCATCGACGAATTGACGAATTTAGTAGAGGAGGCTGTCCTGTTGGAATTTGACCGACTGACGGAGCGCGGCGGCGTGTTGGGTGCTATGGAAACCATGTACCAACGCGGCAAAATTCAAGAGGAGTCGCTTTACTACGAAACCTTGAAGCACACCGGAGCGTACCCCATCATTGGGGTGAACACCTTCCTCAGCAGCAAGGGTTCCCCCACGGTGGTACCGGGCGAGGTCATCCGCGCCACGGAAGCAGAGAAGGAAGATCAAATTGCCACCGTAGAGACCCTGCAACGAGCGCAGGCCGAGCGAAGCGAGGCCTTGTTGCGCACCATGCAAGACGCCGCCATTCGCAATCAGAATATTTTTGATGCGTTGATGGAAGCCGGCAAAGTTTGTTCGCTGGGCCAAATGACCCATTCGCTCTTTGGGGTTGGCGGTCAGTACCGTCGCAACATGTAATTCAGTCGAGTCACTAACGAGAAAATTTTCATCATGCGCTTTGTTTCGTGGAACGTAAACGGCATCCGAGCCGTCGCTGGTAAAGGACTTTTGCAGCAATTAAACATTTTGGGTGCGGACGTCATTGGACTGCAAGAAACAAAAGCAACCGAAGAACAAGTGGCCGAGGTGCTTCAGCCCTTTTTGGCCGACGGTTGGCACTTGGAAGCGTCTTCGGCCGAACGAAAAGGGTACTCCGGGACGGCACTGCTTTCCCGAACCTCCCCGCTGCGCGTGATTCGGGAACTGCCCCAAGCAGAACACAACACAGAAGGACGCTTAATCGCGGCAGAATTTCCGGATTGTTGGGTGGTAATCTCGTACGTGCCCAACAGCGGTGGAGAATTGGCCCGATTGCCGTACCGAATCACTTGGGACCGTGATTTACCCTCCTTTTTATCCGATTTGGACCGCGAAAAGCCCGTCTTTTTTGGCGGAGATTTAAACGTAGCGCACCAACCTATTGATCTGGCTCGGCCCAAATCGAACTACAACAAAACCCCGGGCTACACCCAAGTGGAAATAGACGGTTTCACAAATTTATTGCAGGCGGGATTTTTGGATTCATTCCGGCATTTGTACCCCGATCGGGTGGAGTATTCGTGGTGGAGCTACCGCGGCGGAGCGCGCGAGAACAACATCGGCTGGCGCTTGGATTACTGGGTAGTCAGCGAACGCATGGGACAGCGGTTGGTGGCGTCGCGCATTCATCCAGAGGTCAATGGCTCGGACCACGTACCGGTTTCGGTGGATTGGAACTAAGGGATTAATCCGTTATGGTTGGGTGATAGCATTCAGCGCTGATCGCTGTTTTTAGCCATTTCTCTCGCGAGCGCAGCGTCCTTTGCTGCTTCGAATGCAGTAAAACCCGATTCCGGAGTTTCGTACGTGCGGCCGGCCAATGGCGCCAATGGTCGGTAGCGTATGGGAGCGCTAGCTGCTTGGTTGACCCAACGCTCCACGGCTGCGCGGTACCGAGGATCTTTGCGAATGTCTTGCGTCGCTCCGTTGGTGGACACCCCAAACGATTCAAACAGAACGCGTCCGGCTGAATCGGTTCGATTCAAGTCCAACAAGCACTCCGCTAGTCCCAATCGGGCAGAACCAAAGTCGCGCGATCGTTTCAATGCCTCCAAGTAATGTGGCAATGCTTCTGCGGGTTTTCCGCGGTACTTATTCAAATTTCCGAGCTGATTGTAGCTCAACAAGTGATTGGGGTGAAGCGCCAATGCCGTTCGGAAATAAGCCTCTGCCTGTGCAAAGGTGGGGGTGTTGGTCTGTTGCGCCTCTACAAAGAGGGCACCCATACCTTGAAAATAGGGCAAAGGATTTCCGTACCGATCAATTTCGTTCCACCGGGTAAAGGCCAAAGTAGCGGTCTGAAGAAGCTCTTGTGCGTTTTGTCGTGCATTGGCGGCCAGTACAGCGGCGTTTTGCTCGGTCCCGGCCCGCCGCTGCTCCACCACGTACGCCGCGGGAAGGAGGAGGATCAGGGCTAAAACGCCCGTTGCCCATTTGGGTACCCAAGCAATTTTTCGTCCGGGGCCGGATATGTGTCCAATCGCTGCAATGCCCAAAACCCAAGGTACGGAAACGGCGGCCCGTTCCAGAGGGAACTCAAACAGGCTGTACACAAAAACGCCGATCAAGAAAGCGACCAAAAAAGCTTTCTCCGTGCCCCGGGGAGCGCGGTAGGCGTAGTAAATGACAAAGAGCCAAATTGCCAGGAAGGCACAAAAGCCGGGCCAGCCAAACTCACTGGCGATCCATAAAAAATCGTTGTGGGGACGCACTTCAGCCGTTATCCCCTCGGAAACCAAGGGGTCCATGCCGTCCAAGCCGTAGCTGGGGAAATGAATTCCCCACTGACCAGCACCCCC
>CAYXHJ010000236.1:0-1665 GCA_964464855.1 uncultured Owenweeksia sp.
GCCACCCCTTCCACTCCAAACGCAGCGGTTGGTTTCCGGCCACAAAGTGGCGGTCCTCCCCAGCCAGGCCAAAGAGGTGCATCTTGTCCGCACTGTGCACGGTTCCGTCGGGAAAAACAGCGAACAAACGGTTGGCAGAACGGAAGTCGTTCGGGTGCAACCGAACCACCAACGAAGTCAAACAAACCGCACCGGACTCCCGCGCCCATGCCTGGAAAAGAGCTACATAGGGTGCTCCAGAGGCGTCGGCATCCACACGTGCCAATTCCTCTTCGTTCGTCAAAAAACCGGTGGCAGCCATTTCCGGAAAAACGTGGAGGTCCGCGTCCGATGCGGTGCGCCAAGCGCGCTCCATCGCGGCTAAATTGGCCCCTGGATCGTTCCAAACCAAGTCCAATTGATGCAAGCCCACACGAAGCGGGGATGCGGGCTGGGCTGGATTGGGGTTGTGGGGCATTACGGTCTCTTTGTGCCGAAGTTAGGATTATTCGCCGTCCTCCAACTCGTCCAACAACCAGCCGATGTGCTTGATGAGGAGACGTGCTTGGTCCGGGTTGGTGCCGTCGTAGTAGCCCCGAATGCGGCCCTTGCCGTCGATCAGAGCCAAATTCTCGGTGTGGATGAAACTGTGTTCGTCCCACGTCTGCCCCTCTTCCATCACGGCAAAGTACTTGATGCGCGCGAGCCGATTGATCTCCGAGTAGGGACCTGTCAACAACCACCACCGTTGGGAATCTACGCCGTTGGAAACCGCGTACTTCGCCAAAACCGGCACGGAATCCGCTTCCGGAGTAACCGAGTGGCTCAGCAACTGAACCCGTGGCTCTGCCGCATATGCAGATTGAATCAAGCGCATGTTCTGGGCCATGTCCACGCAAATACTTTGGCACGAAGTGAAGAAAAAGTTCGCTACTACAATGCGGTTGGCCACGTCGCTTTCCGTGCGAAGGGTACCCGATTGATCCGTCAATTTCCACGGGCCAATGGTGTGGTTCATGCCCTGACCCTCCAGTGAATCCGCAACCACCGCCGGATTTAAATCTGCAGGTGACAATACCGGAAGTTGCTGCTTGGGGCGCAGCAAAAAGTAGCCCCAAACGACTCCCACCACAAAGATCACCGCCAGCACGGCCAATCGGATGCGCTCACTTGTTTTTCGGTCCATAATTGGCGCGGTTGTTGCTATATTTAGGGCAAAGATACGGCCGTGAAAAATGCAAACGTTTTGGCCCTTGCGGGCCTCGTGTTCGTCGGATTGCTCAGCAGTTGCGAGCCCAATCATCCGGAGAAAATTTCTTTGGAGCTGCACATCGAGACTACTTTCGACAACACCCCCGTGGTTTTTGACGTGAGCAAACACGTGAACCAGGCAGGTGAAACGCTGGTTTTCAAACGTTTGGACTATTTGCTCAGCGATTTTACCCTCTTGGGCGGCCCCAATGGAGACGTCGGGATCAAAGGCTCCTATGCCTTTGTGAACGGAAAAGGAGGAGCCGGCCATGTAGAATTGGATTCCATTCCTGCAGGCCAATACACCGGTATTCGGTTCAACATCGGTCTGGATTCTTCGGTAAACCACAGCGACCCCAGCCAATATGGTCCCAGCCATCCGCTCAACCCCAACGTGAACCGTTTGCATTGGGATTGGACCGGCGGCTACATCTT
>CAYXHJ010000236.1:1765-3101 GCA_964464855.1 uncultured Owenweeksia sp.
CGCTCGTGGCCAACATGGGCGACGTTTTCACAGCTAAACATTTGGACAATAAATGAACCGTCGTTGGCTAGTACTCGCTTCGATTACCGCACTGGTTGCGGGTAGTTCCGCTTGCGAGAAAGTCATCCAACCGGCAAAGGATTCCACTCCGTTCAGCATCAATATTCCCATGGGCTTCCCGCAGGTAGCCGTTCCGGAAGACAACCCTCTGACGGTTGAAGGAATCGCCCTGGGGCGCATGCTTTTTTACGACCCCATCCTCTCGCGAGACTCTACCCAAAGTTGCTCCAGCTGCCACAATGCCGAATTTGCCTTTACCGACCACGGCAAAAAATACTCGGTTGGCATCGACAAAAAAGAAGGCAAACGGAATTCCATGCCCGTTGCAAACTTGTTGTGGCAATCGGAATTCTTTTGGGACGGCCGTGCCACAACGCTCCATCAACAGGCGTTGATGCCCATTGAAGATCCGCTTGAAATGCACGAAACCCTGCCCCGGGTTGTTGCGAAATTGAATCGACAACCGCGGTACCAAGCTGCTTTTAAAGCGGCTTTTGGCTCCAAGAAAGCCTCTGAGGAAACTATAGGCATGGCGCTGGAGCAATTTATGTACACGTTCATTTCCGGCAACAGCAAGTTTGACCGCGTCATGCGCGGAACCGAAACCTTTACTGCCGCCGAGCAACGCGGATTGCAGCTGTTCAACGGCGAATCCAACCCCAACAACCCGGTACGCGGCGCAGACTGCTTCCATTGCCACGGCGGGACGCTGTTCTCCAACTTTACGATGAGCAACAACGGTTTGGACTCCGTGTTTACAGACTTGGGCTACGGCAAGGTAACGGGAAGGGCCACCGACAACGGCAAGTTCAAGGTACCTTCCCTCCGCAACGTAGCCGTCACCTTCCCGTACATGCACGACGGTCGGTTCCAAACCCTACGTCAGGTGATTGAACACTACAACACGGGCGTGGTCGTGCACTCACCCAATCTGGATCCGTCCATGATTGGTTTTGTCCACGGCTTGGGCTTGTCCCAACAAGACATTTCCGACTTGATTGCGTTCCTCGAAACCCTTACCGACGAATCGTTCCTAAACAATCCTGCTTATGCTTCGCCTTTCTAAATTTTTCACTATCCTTTTGTTGGTACTGGCTGCGTCCAACACCGCATGGGCTCAAAAGGTTGAAGTTCGCTTTTGGGTGGACGGCGTCTGCGGCATGTGCGAAGAGCGCATTGAAACCGCACTGTTGAATTCCAAGGGCGTTTGGGCGGCCGACTGGAACGAAAAAACCCACGAAGTGGTGGTGGTGTACAACCCCAAAAAGACGACGGA
>CAYXHJ010000237.1:0-3083 GCA_964464855.1 uncultured Owenweeksia sp.
ATGGATTGAATTTAAGCGTTGAAGGTTATTACAAAGACCTTCAAAACTTGATTGAATACAAGGAGGGCGCTACCTTCTTTTCGGCCAATGTGGATTGGCAAGACAAAGTGACCACGGGACGCGGATGGGCTTACGGCACCGAGTTTCTGCTGGAGAAAAAAGAAGGGAATACCACCGGATGGTTGGGCTACACATTAGCGTGGGCCAACCGCCAATTCGACGCCGTCAACAGCGGTGATCCCTATCCGTTCACGTACGACCGTCGGCACGACGTCAGTTTGGTGGTCAACCACCGCATCAACGACAAATGGTCGGCCGGAATGGTATGGGTGTACGGCACCGGACGAGCCACCACATTGCCCACCACGCGCTATGCAGGTTCCCCTTTTGAGCAATTTTTCGGTACGGCAGAGTACGTCTCCAGTCGAAATAACTTCCGCGAGCCCGCCTACCACCGCATGGATTTGTCCTTTACCCGCACCAAAATGACCACCTGGGGCAAATCCCAGTGGGTATTTTCGGTCTACAATGCGTACAACCGGATCAATCCTTTCTTGCTTCAATTTCAATCCACGGAATCCGGTCGAAAATTATACGCCTACAGTTTGTTTCCCATAATTCCCTCTGTCTCTTATGGCTTCTCTTTTTAAGTTCGACGCCTGCAGCCGGCGTAGCCTTTTGTTGATGCTGGGCGCCGTTGGATTCCTGGCCGCGGTAGGATGCAAACGAGAAATCCCGTTCGACGATCCGTCGAGCCGCATGCTCACGGTGTACAGCGAACTCAACCCCGGGAAAGAGGCTTGGGTACACGTAACGCGCTCCACTACCCTCATGGGAGATGGAGACCCCACGCCCATCACGGATGCTGCGGTGCGTTGGAAGGGCGAAGACGGCACGCTTTTGGCCACCGCAACCTACGTACCGGATACCCTACCCGGCGCGTGGTACGTCGCATCTTGGATGCCCCAAGAAGGCACGGCGTACGCCTTGGAGGTTGAAGTTCCGGCAACCGATGAGCTCGCCGCGGCACGGGTTTTGGTTCCCACCTCCGCATCCAACGTCCGTGTGGATTCATTATTCACGGTGGAGCCGGATCCCAACGATTGGTTTCCGGTGCGTCGGTCCACCTACGAACTTGCATTTGACGACGATGGAACACCAGGCGTCTTTGTGGTGCGAGCCTTTCTACACAACCGTGTTGCAACCGTTTGGCCACCTTTGGATTCCAACCTACGCGTAGTATTCTCCTTGGAATCCCCGGATCCGTTGTGGGAGACGAATGGTGCCATTTTTTCGCGCCTGGGCACCGCCCGACTCGCCTTGAACGCAGACGAGGTCCCGAACGGCGAACGCAAGGTGCGTGTTGAAGTAGGACACGGCGATTTTTTTGAATTATCCAGTTACGAAATTGTTTTTGCTGTGGAGAAATGGGATGTGGAACTGTACCGCGCGGTCGTCTCTCAAGAGCGCGTGAGCGGGGCGGGTTCGTTCAACCCCTTTGTTCAACCGGTTACTTCGTTTTCCAACGTTGAGGGCGGGATTGGTTTTGCCGGAGGCAAGTCCCGCGTTTGGGTTCGGTAAGAGCGAGCCTTTTTTGTGGGGCCATGGCCCAAAATGCACCGAGCCGGCTCCGCAGGAGCCGGCTCGGTTTTTTTCTGGTAGTGCCGCGGCACGCGGCAAACCAAAATTTACAGCATGGTACTGGGGCAAACGTAGGCCGTTACCTCTTGCAATCCTGCTTTCTTGATGGCACCAAATCCACCGCGCACGTCCACAATGTTGTGCACCCCACGGCTCTTCAGGATGGAGGCAAAGATCATGGAACGGTACCCGCCCGCACAATGAATGTACAGGGTGTCCGCTTGCGGTAACTCGTTGAAGCGTTCGTTGATGTCGTCCAACGGTAGGTTGACGGACATCGGCAGGCGCTCGGAGTAATTTTCAGATTTTTTGCGCACGTCCAAAACGGTCGTATCGGTGTGGGTAGCGCAGACTTCAGCTAACTCATCAGCATTGATGCGCTTCACGGTATCAAATTCCCGCTTTTCGTTTTGCCAGGCCGCAAATCCGCCTTCCAAGTAACCCAGCACGCGGTCGTATCCCACGCGCGCCAAGCGTTTGATGCTCTCTTCCTCACGTCCTTCGGCCGCTACAACCATGATGTTCTGTTGAATGTCCGGAATCAGGGCGCCCACCCAAGGAGCAAATTGGCCGTCTAGGCCAATGTTGATGGAGCCGGGTATGTGGCCGTTTGCGAAGGACTCGGCATCGCGTGTATCCAAAACCAATGCCTCCATTTGGTCCACCATGGCCACAAATGCCGTAGGATCAAATGCCTTTCCGTTTTCAATCATCAGTTCCTCAAAACCCGGTATGGATTTTTTGTTCAAGGCAACGTTCAGCGGGAAATAGGCGGGAGGAGGCATCAAACCGTCCGTTACCTCACGTACAAATTCCGCCTCGGTCATGTCTGCGCGCAGGGCGTAGTTGGTCGCTTTTTGTTCGCCCAAAGTACCGACGGTTTCTTTGCTCATGTTTTTTCCGCACGCACTGCCCGCACCGTGACCTGGGTAGACGGTAATGTCGTCCGCAAGCGGCATTAAAACCTCACGCAGCGAACGGAATAGAGTGGCTGCAAGTTGTTCCTGAGTCATGTCCGCTGCTTTTTGAGCCAAGTCGGGCCGACCTACATCCCCCAAAAACAGCGTATCGCCAGAAAACAAAGCCGTATCCTTTCCATTTTCGTCGCGAAGCAGGTAGCAGGTGGATTCCATGGTATGACCCGGCGTATGCAAGACCACAATGGAAACGTTGCCTACCTGCAATACTTCGCCGTGGTTGGCGCTGTGAAAAGGAAAATCAGGATTTGCATTGGGCCCGTAGACAATGGTGGCACCGCTTTTTTCCGCCAAGGCCACGTGGCCGGAAACAAAATGCCCTCCAAGCCTATCGTTGACGCGCAGTGCTCCTTCAAGGTTAACGGCGCTCCCTGCTTTTAGAAATTTGAAGGTTGTCTTATCGATCGTTTCCTTCATAACATCAAAACTGGCGCTGTTTTTTCTCATCTTTGGAATTCTCAGACA
>CAYXHJ010000238.1:0-3078 GCA_964464855.1 uncultured Owenweeksia sp.
TCTTTGAGAAGGGTCAGGGTTTTTAAGCCCAAAAAGTCCATTTTGAGAAGGCCCGCACTTTCCACCACGGCGTTGTCGAACTGCGTGCACCACATGTCGCTGTCCTTGGCTGTGGCCACTGGAATCAATTCGCGAATGTCTGTGGGCGTGATGATGACGCCGCAGGCATGGATTCCGGTGTTCCGAAGCGAGCCCTCCAACACCTGAGCTTGGCGCAGAGCTTCTGCTTCCATGGTGCCAGACTCCTCGGCCATTCGGCGCAAATCCAACGCTTTCGCGTAATCTTCTTGACGCAAAGATTCACGAAGCTTTTTGTCATCGACGGTCAATACCTCCAACAAACTCTTGCCGTCCGGCATGCTTTTGGTCAACTTGTCTGCGTCGGCAAACGGCAAATCCAAAACGCGCGCGGTGTCCTTTATGGAACTCTTCGCGGCCATGGATCCGTAGGTGATGATTTGCGCCACCTGGCTGGATCCGTACTTATCAATAACGTACTGAATGACGCGATCGCGGCCCCGGTCGTCAAAGTCAATATCAATATCCGGCAAGGATACGCGGTCCGGATTCAAAAATCGTTCGAACAGAAGGTCGTACCGAATGGGGTCTACGTTGGTGATGCCAATGCAGTATGCTACCGCCGAACCCGCTGCACTTCCACGGCCCGGCCCAACGCTAACCCCCATGCGCCTCGCCGCGGCACAGAAGTCCTGCACAATCAAGAAGTAGCCGGGATAGCCGGTCTTTTCGATGGTGGCTAACTCAAAATCCAGACGCTCGCGAATTTCATCGGTCAACGCCTCACCGTAACGGCGCTTGGCACCTTCGTACGTCAAATGGCGCAAATAGGCATTTTCGCCGCGTTTACCGCCATCCGTTGCATCCTCAGCAGACTCAAATTCTGCGGGAATATCAAACTTCGGGAGCAGCACTTCGCGCGCCAAAGAATACGTTTCCACGCGCTCCAAAAGAGCCTGCAGGTGCAAGAAACCTTCTGGAACATCCGAAAAAGCGGACCGCATTTCGGCGGTGGTGGCCATGTGAAAGCGGTCGTTGGGCATACCGTACCGAAATCCACGTCCGCGTCCAATGGGCGTCGCCTTTTTCTCAGAATCTTTGACGCAGAGCAAAATGTCGTGCGCTTCTGCTTCCGCTCGATCCAAATAAAACGCGTTGTTGGCCGGCACAAACGGAACCTGATGTTTGCGGCACAATTCCAACAGCGCATCGTTGATGGCATCCTCTTCGGGCAGTCCGTGTCGGTTCAACTCCGCATAAAACCGATCGCCAAAAACCTCTTTGTACCACAAAAACGCTTCTTCGGCTTGCTTGTAGCCCACATTCGCAATGAGGTGCGGAATTTCGCCCGACAGTCCTCCGGTCAGGGCCACTACGCCTTCGCTGTGCTGCTTTAATAGATCTTTATCGATTCGGGGGACGTAGTAAAAACCGTCGATAAACCCCGCCGAACTGAGCTTTGCTAAATTCTGATACCCCCTTTTGTTCAACGCCAACAAGGGCACCAAAAAGCCATCGTCTTTGACGCTTTTGTCCCGATGATTGCGGCAAACAAAAGCTTCGTACCCCACCAACGCTTTCAGCTCGGGCGTGCCTTCCGGACGCGACTTGTTGGCCGCATCAACCGCTTTAACGAACTGAAAGGCCCCCATCATGTTCCCGGTGTCCGTCAGCGCAACCGCCGGCTGTCCTTCGGCTACCGCTCGCTTAACCAGGCCCTCCACCCGAGCGGTGGCCTGCAAAACGGAAAACTGCGAATGCAAATGGACGTGGAAAAACGTGCCGGATTCGTGCGTGGACGGCACGGAAGACGCGGGAGCCTCTGGCACTAAAGACGCTGATTCAGCAACGGGAGGCGCCGCAGACGCAGCCAACTTGACTTGTGCGCTGGCAGCCTTGAGGTCGCGATGTGCAATGTCCCAAGTTCCAACGCCATTCGGATAGGATGCTCGAATACTTGCTGCTGACCCTCCCAAACGCTCGTCCGGATAAAATCCGCGAGCCGCTAATTCCAAAAAGACCCGCGCACTGGCTTCAACGTCTGCCGTTGCGTTGTGGGCCAGGTCAAAGCCCGTACCAAAAATGAATTGGTAGAGCTCCTCCAACTTGGGAAACTTAAACTTTCCCCCGCGCCCACCGGGCAATTGACAAAGATTCGCCGTGTCTTCCCAGCAGGTATCGATTACCGGAACTTGGGGCAGCGGATTATCCAAGCCTGCCCGAAAATACTCCCCACCCAAAACGAGCTGGTCGTACTCCAAGTTATGACCCACCAAATGCGTGGCCCGCGCGACCGCTCGATTGAACGCAAGCAGCGCATCGCTCAAGGGCACGCCTTCTTCCTGCGCTAAAGCCGTAGATATTCCGTGAATGGATTCTGCCTTGAAGGGGATGTTGAAACCGTCCGGACGAATCAGAAAATCCCCCTGCTCCACCAAGACACCCTGCAAATCGTGCAGTTGCCACGCCAATTGAACCACGCGCGGCCAAGCAGCCTCATCCGTATACGGGGCTGATTTATTGCCAATTAGGCCGGTAGTTTCGGTATCAAATACGAGGTACATGGAGTTCCTCTAAGGTACCAACTCCGCGTGCAAATCGTACTCGGTTGCGTCCACAATTTTTACCGTTGCAAAACGTCCCGGGGTTAAGGAATAGTCGCCAAACGGAATCCAAACTTCGTTGTCTACGTCCGGACTGTCGAACTCCGTGCGGCCTACATAATGCTCTCCTTCTACGCGATCCACCAACACGCGCAAGGTTTGCCCCACGCGCAAGGCATTCAGTTCCGCCGAAATTTCCATTTGCGCCTCCATAATTGCGTCGGCCCGACGTTGTTTCTCCTCAGCACGAACGTCGTCCTCCAAAGCATAGGCCGTGGTATTCTCTTCGTGGGAATAGGGAAAAACGCCCAATCGATCAAAACGCATTTCCTTGACCCACGCCAAAAGCTCGTGGAAATCCGATTCGGTTTCGCCCGGAGACCCCACGATCAAGGTGGTTCGTATGGCCATTCCCGGAACGGCTGAGCGCATTTTGTCCAACAATCGGGTGGTTTTC
>CAYXHJ010000239.1:0-1860 GCA_964464855.1 uncultured Owenweeksia sp.
CCGAACCGGAGCGGGTGGCTCGCTCCATTCGGTTGATGAAAATCAAACATGCCGTTTTGACCAGCGTGGATCGCGATGATTTGCCCGACGGTGGTTCAACCTTGTGGGCGGAAGTGGTACGTGCCATTCGACGCATGAGTCCGGGAACTACGATGGAGACCTTGATTCCTGATTTTAAGGGTGATACGAATGCCTTAGACCGCATTGCAGAAGTTGCGCCGGAAGTGGTTTCCCACAACATGGAAACGGTCCGACGTTTGACCCGCAAGGTGCGCATTCAAGCCCAATTTGATCGCAGTTTGGAAGTGCTCCGGTACCTGAAGGAAGTAGGGCGTGTACCGCGCACAAAAAGCGGTATTATGCTGGGGCTGGGGGAGACCGTTGAAGAGGTGTTGGAAACCATGGAGGAATTGGCTGC
This sequence comes from uncultured Owenweeksia sp., assembly GCA_964464855.1. Classification (GTDB taxonomy): domain Bacteria; phylum Bacteroidota; class Bacteroidia; order Flavobacteriales; family Schleiferiaceae; genus CAMDTE01. Next base: position 419 of record CAYXHJ010000239.1, read on the forward strand.
TGCTCACGTAGATATCGTTACCTTGGGTCAATACCTTCAGCCCTCACCCAGGCATTTACCGGTGGTTGAATTCATTGATCCCAAGGTGTTTGAGGAACTCCACTTGGCCGGGAAGAAGATGGGCTTCCGGCACGTTGAAAGTGGACCACTGGTTCGGTCTTCGTACCATGCAGAAAAGCATATTCATTGACGTTTTTACCTTACATTTACGCACTTTCCAAAGAACAAACCGTTATACCGTATGACTCCATTTACTAAGCGTTGGGCCGTTGCCGCGGCGGGTACTGTTGCGTTAGGCACAGCCTCCATTGTGATGTTTCAAGAGGAAGTTCCTCACTATCAGCCACGTGAAGGTGTTTTTGTGGAACAAGGAATCCACGGCGCACTGGCGTACCTGCATTCGCTTCGCGCCAACCAAGTAACCGGCGAAGTGGATCCAGCCTGGATTTTGGCCGCGCAAGAACAAGCAGATCGTCTGTCCGCCGGAAAAACGACTTCCTTGGAATGGGAAAGCGTTGGCCCAGACAACGGTGGCGGTCGTACCCGCGCGTTGCTGGTGGATCGTGATTCCAGCAATGTGGTATACGCGGGCAGTGTAAGCGGTGGATTTTTCAAGTCCCGCAACGGTGGAGCTACTTGGAAGTCCATGAGCGACGCAACCCACAACCTTGCGGTGGTGTCCATTTGTCAAGCGGCCAATGGCGATCTCTACTACGGTACCGGTGAATTTCCGTACATCGGTTACGGCGGCGGAGGAGCGTCGTCTACCCCCGCCTTCATTGGTGGTGGGATATTTAAGTCAACCGACCGCGGCAGAACATGGTCGCGTCTGTCCGCCACGGTTCCTACGTCCGCAACCCCAGGAGGTGAATGGACTTCTGTAGCGCGCATGGAGGCGCACCCCACCAATGCCAGCGTGATTTACGCAGGGACCATTGGCGGTTTTAAGCGTTCCAACGACGGCGGTCAAACCTGGACCACCACTCTATCTGGAATGGTACGTGACATGACCATCACCTCCGGTGGTGCGTTGTGGGTTTCCAACGGAGGAAAGGTTATGTATTCCAACGACGAGGGATTAACTTGGGTGGAGAAATCATCTCCAACCCCCGGTACCACGGGCCTCCCGCGCCGTACTTCCCGTACGCGCATTGCCGTATCTCCCCAAAACAACGACATTGTTTACGTGGCGCAGTTGAGTGGTGATGCGTTGAGTGCAGTGTATCGTTCTGCGGACAACGGTGCTACTTGGTCCAAGATTGGTCAAAAGAGTGCGTTTTTTGACCCCATGTGCCAATCCGGACGTTGCCAAGGCGAATACGATTTCTTGTTTGCCGTGTCTCCGAAAGACGCCAACCAAATATGGTTGGGCGGTATCACGGTGTGGGATTGGAGTCAAGCTACAGGCTGGCGCCAAACCTCGACAACATCAGGATTTGGCG
>CAYXHJ010000239.1:1918-3075 GCA_964464855.1 uncultured Owenweeksia sp.
AATCCGTTCTACCTGCACTCGGACAACCACGAAATGGTATTCGATCCCAAGAATCCAAATGTAGCCTACATTGGAAACGATGGCGGAATTTTCAAATCAACAGACCACGGTTTCACGTGGACAGAGCGCAACTACGATTACCGTACCTATCAGTACTACGCCTTTGGAATGGGTCGTGACCGAAAATTGATCGGAGGCACACAGGACAACGGTACCGCCTACATTGACGGTCGAGGCAATTCTCCTGCCGCTGGCAAGCGTTTGTTGATCAACAGTTCGTATGCGGACGGTGGTCAAGCCGACATTTCTTGGTTGCGCCCGAAAGTTATGTTTGCTGAAAATCAGAACGGAGATTTGGGCCGTTCGGACGACGACGGTGAGACGTTCCAGCGCTTCTATTCGCCCATCATGACGGCAGCAGAAAGCCGCGGCTATTCTTTGTCCAACTGGATCATGCCTTACAAATTGTGGGAGACCACGAACGATCCAGGAAGTGTTGATTCTGCTCGTTTTGAGCTCATCAAGGGAATCCGTTCCATGGGCTTTGGCGATGGCATAAAAAAGGTTTTTAAGGGAAAGATGTCGCATCCGCAGCCTACAGCTAAATTCATTGCTGGTGGTTTTAAAGTGTTTGCAGGGCCATACACCATGGTAGCCGATGCGCAGGGCAACGTCACCGGAGACGGTACCGGTAAATTTTACCCGGATTCCGCTTATTTCGAGATTACCTTCAACAACCCACCTTTGGCGGAAGTAATTTTAACGTGCGACGTTTACATTCCTGCCGGTTCGAAAATTGTCATGTCTTCTAATATTGGTGGCCTGCCTATTCCGTACACCACACCGAGCCGTTTGGACGTTGGCGACGTGGTGAAGGTTCAGGATAAGATTCAGTCCATGTTCTTTGTAGGATTGAATTCGCACAACGACGCTTCCACCGGATTGAAATTGGGTGGCATCTTTATGACCCGTCAGGTGCACGATTTTTCCAATACTCCTGAGTGGTGGCAAATTGCACACCTTCCTGGCAAAGGAGAGCCGTTGAGCATGGAAATTTCAAAAGACGGGAACCATTTGTTTGTGGGCACCAATGGAGGATTCGTTTTCCGAATCAGCAACTTGTTGGCGGCGCGCAAGCAGGCTCAGGCGCACATTGA
>CAYXHJ010000240.1:0-3063 GCA_964464855.1 uncultured Owenweeksia sp.
CTTTGACTAGGACGACACGAACGCCAAAGTAGTATCCGTTTGGCCCTGGCTTTCCTGCTGCTCCAAGTCCATTCAAAGATTTCAGAACCCCAGGTTAGATAAGTGTAAGCCTATTTTAGGCCCAGCCCAACAAGCTTGCGGGAATTCGTTTTTGCTTGGGACGTGGGCACACCTTTGCCCCAGGTTGCCAAAGAAACGGAGCGTTTGGCAGCTTGCACAACGTGTCGCTTCGTGTTTTGTCTTTGGTGCCATTGGACCTGAGTTAGGGTCTGTGTTGATTGGGCACGAACTAAGCGATTAAGGTGCGAAATCGGTTCCGAGTTGATGTTTTTTGGAATGCTTATGGAACAATTTAAAGGCGGGACCTTGCACTACTACCTCGTAGTAGACACCAGCGGGTCCATGCAAGACCAAATGCCCGAAGTGCTGCAGGAATTGCGGGCGCATTGGACGGAGTTGACGCGGTTGGCGTCGGGGGGGAAAGAAATGCGCGTGAGTGTGCTGAAATTTGATTCAAGCTTGCACTGGATGCTGGAGCGGGCCGTACCCGACGGGTCCGATGTTTTTGCGGAGCGTCGGTTTGTGCCGCAGGGCGGCACGGCCTTATTTGATGCGGTGGGGCAGGCCCTGGAGCGCGCGGCCTTTGACTGGATCTTCTCTGCGGTGCCCACCGCGGATGGGAACGATTTTGAGGATCATCCGGACACCGAAGTAGTGGTCATGGTGTTCTCCGACGGCGGCGAAAATCGGTCGCGGAAATACAATGTGGAGGAACTTGGGTTTCTGCTGGAGTCCTACCAAAACAAAAAGGGATGGACCGTCGGGTTTACGGGTTGCGATTGGGCCGGAATTGAAGGTTTGCGGAACGGAAAAATGCGCGAAGACCGCATGGTTCAGTTTGGCGCAAACGAGAAGGGCAGGGCCGTCCGGTTTATGACTTCTTTTGTGGAAGAGAACATCAAAAAAGGGGGTAAATTTCACGAACAAAATTTTCGAAAAAATGCCTGATGCTGCTGCCGCGTACCAACACACCGTTCACGTCTTGGAACCCCGAGGGGAACAGCATCCGGCCGTTCAGGATGCGCTGACCTTGCTGGCGGGGGTGCCCGGGCCCATTCGCTTTGTGCACCATCCGTGGGTGTATCCGCCACAGCGAAACGAGGGTCGGCTGACCGCGCCCAGCTTGGTGACGGGGGCGCCGCTTGATTTGGATCAGGACGACTTGCGGAAAGAACCGTCGCACGACAACCCCATGACGCGGGTGCGGAGGCAAGCGCTCGACCGGTATCCGCGGCCCAATTACGTGGACTTGATGCACCAGCTGAGTCCGCACAACAACGAGGAGGTGCTCCAAATGATTCGGGCGGTGGAGTTTGTGGTGCATGATTTTTACCAGGCCACGGGGGCGTCCCGGGAAAACAGCACGGTGGTGGTGCTGGGCACGGCGCCCAATTTCTTCAACTTTTTTGCGGTTCCGGACCTCTTTGGCGGCGGCTGGGGCTACCTCCAAACCACCCACTCCGCCACGCACTTGATGGCGGCCCCGCACCTGCCCATTGCCTACGAGCTGATGACCATGCCCCTGCGTCGGTGGGCCTTTGGGGACCTGGATACCTACCTGAAGTACCTGCATTTGGAGGAGTCTGTGGGTTGCATGAACGACTTCTACGGCAAGGTGGAGGAGATGCAGCGGAAGCTGCGGAGTGCGGACATTTGCGACGTGTGCATGCGTCGGGTACGGCAGGTGCAGGTGCCCTTTGCGCTGTTGCGGCAAACGCAAGACGCCCTGGAGCAAGTGCGACGCTACCAGCTGAATCTATCGCATTTGCTGGCGGATTACGCCTTGCCCACCCTCACCTTGGGCTACGTGTTGCGCCTGGACAACGTGGGCCAGGTGGTGCGCCTGTCTCCCAAGGAGCTGGCGGTGTACGCGCTCTTTGCGGAGGAGCCGCTCGGCATTCCCATCAGCCATGTTCCGGATCGTTTGGACCGACTCCGTTATTGGTACCGACGGTTCAACACGGGCACGCAAGAGGGGGAGGCTTTGGAGCGGACGGTGCGTCGGTTGGCGTTCAACGAGGACGACGATTTGAGTCAGGCGATTTCCCGCCTCAACAAAAAATTGAGCCAAGCTTTGTTTGCTTTTGGCGCGGTGCAGCCCTACCAAATCCTGGGGCCCAACGGCGAGGCCAAGAAAATTCAAGGCATTGAAAATCAATTAATTAAAATCGAATCCTGACCGCAACAAGCTTGCGAAAACTGGACTTAGGGGGGTCTGCTGCCGGATCTTTGCAGCATGAAAACAATCCCCTTCCTCCGTACGGCCTCCACGGCCAAAGTCCTGGTTTCTCGCTTGATGGGCAAGCTCCGTCGGCAAGAGTCTGTTCAAACGCAATCGTTCTACCGCGACGCCACCGGCTGGTACATTGATCTACCGTCTTGGCCGGGCCCCAAGGGTGCCTTGGCCATGGTGTGCGGTGCAGACACCCTTTTGGAGCACCTGAGCCGCGGCACCGGCCGCGTTACCCTAGACGTTTCCCTTCTTCCCCAGGACGAAACCCAGTGGCGCGTTCTGCACTACCTCTACCCCCAAGCCTACGGCGCCGGCGCCTTCTACGTGGATCACCGCAACGGACGCCTCCACGAACTCTGGCTCTGCGGCGTCACCGAATTCGTCTTTGGCCGTATGCCCAAGGTGATTTATTACCGGGTGGTGGGGTGATTCTTGTTTATTATTCAAAAATTTTCACCAAATTCACAAATATTATGGCAACAACTACAGCATTTATTTTCGTTGGAACGGCTCATCGCAACGATAGCGGTTTAATTCCTAGATTTTTAATTCAATTCACAGAGAATAGCCGCCCAGCATTAATTTTGAAGAATCTTCTTAATCAAGAAGAGGATAAAGTCATGATTCCAACTTTGGAATCAACTCTAGATGATGTTATGCTAATGATAGCGGTACACGTCTTGGATCAGTTAAAGTTACCAAAGTCAATAGTAGATGATTCAAGAACGAGCATGTATGATCTATTCAATGAAGATGAACGCATTTCATAC
>CAYXHJ010000241.1:0-3055 GCA_964464855.1 uncultured Owenweeksia sp.
CAGATCCGTTACAGGAATCGCGGTAGATCCAACCAACGCAGACCGCGTGGCTGTATCGTTGGGCAATTACGGAAACAGCACGTATGTTCAGTTCTCTTCGAATGCATTGGCGGCCTCAGGCGTCAGCTTCACCCCAAAACAGGGTTCTGGGGCCTCGGCACTTCCGGCGGCACCTGCCTACAGCATCACGTTTGACAAAGCAAACCCCAATACGGTGTATGTGGGTACCGAATTGGGGATGTACTCCTGTGCCAACATTTCGGCCACTCCTTCTTGGACTGAGGAGAATGCCGGTTTGGGTCGTGTGGCGGTTTTCGGAATCCGTCAGTACCGCACCGATGATTTGTACGACCCAACCACTCCAGGTTCTCAAGCAACGGAGGGTGAGTTGTACATCGCCACCCACGGTCGTGGTTTGTACCGTACGGGCTCAACGGCTGTCAACCGTCCGGTTGGGCTGAACGAGCGTCCCGGAGTGGGTTCAACGGACCGCAATGCTTTGCAGGTGTACCCGAATCCAGCTACGGACAAAGTTCAAGTTCGGTTGGACTTGGCAACTCCAAGCGATGTGGTTTTGACCTTGCGGGCGGTGGACGGACGTTTGGTGAAGCAAGTCCGTTTGGGACGATTGGGATCTGATGTGGAAAAAGTTGCCTTGGACGTACAGGGTGTTCGTCCCGGTCATTATGTGCTTACCGTTCAAGCTGGAGAGCGCGTTCAAAGTTCTTCACTGGTGATTCAGTAATCGTCAACGCGCTGTGCGCTTGACTTTGCGAGCCGCTTCGTTTACGAAGCGGCTCGTTTGTTTTTTAGATGGACGATTTCTCCTGAACCTCGCGACTTCAGTTTCTCCTCACGGTATGACGTTGTGGGTTGATCTTGGCAGAGTGTTCCAATGTTTGGGTGTATATGTGCAGTTGGTTCGTTGTACGTTGGGAAGAAATTGCGGATTCGCTGGATGCACGCATAAAAAATCCCCGGCGTAGCCGGGGATGAGCGTTACCCATAGATGTGCGCAGCGGAACTACTTTCCAGCCAGTTTGCGGGCAACTTCTTCGGGAGAAGGGTTGCGCAAGACAACGGTTCCTTTTTGATCCAGAAGAAGGCTGAACGGCAAGGTTTCAATGCCCAAAGCACCTACAATTGGATCTTCCCAACCTTGCAGGCTGCTCACGTGGTGTGGCCAGATTAAACCGTCGGCTTGAAGAGCGGAAATCCATTCTTCTTGTGCGTTGGCTTGGTTGGGAGTTCCGTCTAAAGAATAGGAGATTATTTGCAAGGTCTTGCCTCCGTACTTCGCGTAAAGCGTGGTCCACGCCCGGTTTTGCGTTCGGCAAGGAGGACACCAAGCGGCCCAAACGTCTACCAACACAAATTTTGATTGTCCTTGCACGGCGGCCGTAACAAAGCTGCTGCCGTCTGGTTTTCTACCTTTCAACGCTTGCCAGGGAAATGCCGCACCCGGAACCACGGTTTTCTGGGCAGCGGATACTTGTTTTCCGCGTTCGGCAGCGGTTTGTAGGGCTTTTACATCGCGGTCAAAGCGCTTGACCAATGGATGGCCGGGGTGGTGGCGGTTGAGGCGTTCGTTCGTTTTTACGAAGAGTTCCAGGTCCCGCTCGGGCACCAAGGTGTTGTTTTGGGCGATGCCTTGGTAAAAAGCAAAAAGGTTGGAAAGTGAAGTGGTGTCTTGGTTCATCGCCGCAATCAATTGAGCGCGGTGACGCTCCAAGGTTTGGCCAAAAAGAATGTTCAGACCGTTCACAACATCGCCGTAATTAGCTGAATCCCGGTACAGTTGGTTGACCTGATCCAGGGAGTCCAGGTCCAGCATTGCGCGGCGCAAAGGCGTGTACAGTCGGGCCAGCTGTTCCGAATGGGCACTGCCGCTTACGGTATAGGAAGCCAAATATTGGCGGGCATCAATGTCCAATACGGGCGCATCCCCAGGGGCTACGCCAATGCGTACGCTGGCTTGCGTGTTGAAGCGGAGGTTGTAGAAGGCAATGCGTCCGCTGTCTGTGGGCAGGTCAATTTTGAATCCTCCAGTGAGAACTACGGTATCGACGGGGACTACTTTTTGGGCAGTTACCCGGCTGATGTACAGCGTGTCGGCACCTTCAACTTTTCCAACTACGGTTACTTCATCGGTGTTGGAGCAGGCCGACGCCGCACCCAAGAGCGAGAGGAGGGACAAGGCCCAAACAATGCTGTTTTTCATGAGGATCAATCCAGTTTTGAACGAAGAAGTGCAGTAGTAGTTTTGGGGTCAGCAGATCCTCCAGATCGCTTCATGACTTCGCCCATGAACAGGCCAATGAGTCCTTTTTTACCGGCGCGGTATTCCGCTACTTTTTCGGGCCACTCCGCCAAAACAGCGTCCACGTGAACTTCCAACGCGCCGGCGTCTTTTTGCTGTACAATGCCCAGTTCTTGAGCCAAGGCGGCTGGTGCGGCGTGTGGCTGTTCCACCAATGCCGGGAACAGGCGTTGTTGGGCCGCGGAATAACTCACCGTTTCCGCTTCTACCAAAGCGATCAACGCGGCCAAAGCAGTTGTTGTGAGTGGAAAGTCTTCGACGCGAAGAGCGCGTTCGTTGAGCCAGCTGCGCACCGGTCCCATGACCCAATTCGCGGCAGATTTAGGCGTGCAGCCTGCGTGTACCAAAGCCTCGAAGAAATCCGCTGTTGCGCGATTTTCCGTGAGAAATGCGGCGTCGTAGTCCGAGAGGTGGAGCTCCATTTGGTAGCGCGCCAAACGAGCTTGAGGCAGCTCGGGCAACTCGGCTTGGATGTGTGCAATGACTTGGGGCGTTACAACCACGGGCGGTAAATCCGGCTCCGTGAAGTACCGATAGTCGTGGGCGTCTTCCTTGGTGCGCATCACGACGGTTGCTCCCTTGGCAGCGTCGAACATGCGGGTTTCTTGCGCAATGGTTTGACCGTTCCGGATGGCCGTAATTTGACGTTCCGTTTCAAAGTCAATGGCTTTTTGAACGTTTCGGAAGGAATTCATGTTTTTCAATTCGGTCTTGGTGCCCAGCTTCGGGTCGCCC
>CAYXHJ010000242.1:0-3045 GCA_964464855.1 uncultured Owenweeksia sp.
ATAAGTAACGTGGTATGACCATCCATCGTTATTGGACTCATCAACACACCTTGAACTATTCGCCGACTTTTCATTAGCGACAATACATTATCACCCGCTAATCCATTACCACCTGCGGCATCGCCACCACCAACGGAAAAACCAAATTCTGACGCTAAAGAACTAAGTCCATTATCTCCGTTCCCTTGCTCCAAGGCAAAAGTCAGTGATGCGTTGTACACAGGTTCTTCCAACCAAGTTTTTAAGAACCCACCAATAGCAAAAATCAAGCTAACAAGGGCAATCAGGAGTTTATGCTTCCAAAGTGAAGAAACCCACGATTTTGCCTTTAACCAAAGCTCGGCTAAACTGATCTCGTCTTCTTGGTAGTTGGGGGTGGTGTCGTTCATGAGGTAAAATTACGAATTCTGAACTCGTGAGGTTGAATCGATTTTGTGCTGCCATTGCGCGGTGTGGTTATTCTGCACCTGCAATTTTTTCAAGTAAAAAATAAACGGTGCAGAATAACCACACCTTACGGATCATCCGGCGCGGATTGCCGAGTTTTGTTGGGGTTTTCCTCAGGTGCCAGCACCCCGGAAAACTCCACAAAAAAACCCGCAACGTTTACGTTGCGGGCCGTGCTCTTTTGGCGGAAAGACAGGGATTCGAACCCTGGGTGCCCTTGCAGGCACAACGGTTTTCGAGACCGCCCCGATCGACCGCTCCGGCATCTTTCCTGGGGGGTGCAAAGGTACGAAAGGAGGTCGTACCTTTAAAATGTGTTAGCCGCGTAGAATGCAACGCAAAAATGAATTTTTACGGATGAATACTACAAATAATCGAGGTCCTAAGGAAGCTGGAGTTGTCTTTGGTTTTGCCCGGAGGGCATGGGGAATGTGCGCAGCACGATCCGTTCTGGCCACACCGTCTTTGGAACGAGGGGCATTGGCTCGAACCACCATGTTCGTCTTGGCCCTGTTCAGTGGGGTGGTCGGAAGTGCATTGAATGGCATTTTGGGCGGTGCCCTGGGCAACGTGTTGGGCGGTGCAATGAGCAGCGCACAAGGTGGATTTTCGGCGCATGCGCAGTGGACGCCGTTGACGTCGGTCAACACGTTGGTGGCGAGCGTTTCCACCGAAGATGCCAAAAGCGAGGTGCTTCCGGACGGTCGGACGTGGGTGGCCTACTGGACGAACGTGGGCGGGGTGCAGAATTATCAGTTTCGCGCGCAGTTGCTGGACACGGCGGGAGTTCCTTTGTTGGGTCCCAACGGAGTGTCCGTGGTGGGCGGCAACATGGGTACCTATTTGATGCAGTGGGACTTAACGGTGGACGCCAGCGGCAATTTACTGGTGGGTTTTACGCGGACCGACGGTTCGGACGCGGCAGTGGTGCAGAAAATCAGTCCCGCCGGACTCCCTCTTTTTGGGCCCAACGGTCGCGATTTGGGGCCAGGCTACGACGTCAAGCTGCTGGCCCTACCCAACGGACAAACGATTGTAGGGTATTTGCCGGGCGACTACGGCACGATGATGAAATTGTCCACCACCGGTACCAACGTTTGGACCTCTCCGGTCGTTGTGTATCCGGCGTCGGGCACCAAAACCAGCATTGGCGAACTGGTGGCCCTGACGGGCGGAACCTTTCTGGTGGTGTTCCACGACCGCGGCAATTGGGGAATCAGTGCCAACCCATATGCACGCCGATACAACCACGGAACGGGACTGCCAATGTGGGCAGGGCCGGTGGCGCTGAGCAGCGGATACGCCACGGCCTTCAACAGTCGGTACGACTTGATCGCGCTGGGCGACACCGCGTACTTTGGATTTTCCGGCGCTGGAGCCTTTGATTTCCAAGGATTTATACAACGAATCAACCCCGACGGTTCGCTGCCGTGGGGCAGCACCGGCGTCAATTTCATGGACCAGTCTGTGCTGTACGAAATGAGTTTGCGTTTGGCCTGGGAAGACGACTCGCCGTTTTTGTGGGCATTGTGCACCATGACCACCAGCGCCCAACAAAACACGGGCGAAACGATTCAAAAAATCAACAAGAAAACGGGGGCACGGCCGTTGGGTGCGAGCGGCGTACAAGTATTTGGCATCAGCACGGCGGACCGTCGGCACGAAGGTGCGTTGCGGGTGATCAACCACCAGCCCACTTTTGTTTTTTCCGACGGCAACTCCAACGGTGTTTTTCCTAAAGATCTGAAATTGATGACATTGAACTCTGTAGGATTGCCCGCTACCGCCGCGCCTCTTCCCGTGGGCACCCACCCCACCGGAGTGAAGTCGCGCGTGGAGTTTGCCGGACAATATGCCAGCAAGGGCATCGTTACCTGGGTGGAAAATAGGAACGGGACTCTGCGGCCGTACGCGCAGCGCAGGGGACTGACGTGTCCGGTGCCTGTGGCCAACGCGTCTGGCTTGGCGACGGGTTTGATGGTGCAGTTCACGGGCAGCACGGCGAACGCGGACAGCGCTCGGTGGTATTTTGGCGACGGGACCTGGGCACTGGACACAAACGGAACGGCTGCGCACGCCTACAACGGGGCGGGTACCTACACGGCATGCTTCGTGGCGTACAGCGCCTGCGGGGTGGATTCCGCTTGTGTGACCCTGAACGTTTGTCCGTTGTTTGGTGGGCCTTGGTTGGTGGCCCAAGGTGCCGTATCCTTGGCATTTACCGCACCCGTGGGAGCGGATTCTCTTTGGGTTGATTTTGGCGACGGAACCCAAGTGGGTGCCGTCCCCCCGGCAACTAGCCACACCTACACGGCAAACGGCACGTACACGGCCACGGCCATCGCCTTCAGCAGCTGCCGAACGGACACGGTGGTCCAAGGACTTGTGGTGAGCAGCGTCGGACTCGAAGAAAATTTAGGCACTACTGGCTCCGCCGATTGGGTGTATCCGAACCCGGTGGCTGGGGGAGGGTTTCTTCAGTGGAACGAATCTGTCAACGTTTCCCGTACCAGTGAATGGCAGGAGACACCTGCTCGATGGGTAAACGCGTGGGGCCAAGAGGTAGGGCAAAGCAACTGGGAGGCGGACGGACTGGCC
>CAYXHJ010000243.1:0-3042 GCA_964464855.1 uncultured Owenweeksia sp.
CCTTCGGGGGCAAAATGGGCGCCAGGTGCTGTGGTAGTTGGCTCCGAGCCGCGGCTGCTTCCGTCCATTCGACCCAATTCGCCGTCCCAAACCACGCGCTGGATGCCTTTGGAAGCGGCCTGGCTAAACCGACGCACTTCTTTGCCGTTGCTGTCGTAAATGACGTACATATGGTAGGCTTTTTCCTCCTGGTCTTCCGCCCGGATTGCTTCCGCTGACGGATACCCCGAAACGCCCGATTTTTCCTTCTCTTGGCGCTGGGCCTTCAAACTCTTGGGAACATCCTTCACGTGCACCGTGAACACGGCGCCCATGGGCGGATTTTCGGCCATAAAGTAGGAGGCTCCCATAAATCCGGGAGGCCCATATCCCAACGGGTTCGCGGTGTGGAACACCAATCCGTCCTTAACCGGCAGAATGGCGGCAGGCTTCTCCAACGTTTCCTTGCTCAAGTGGCGCAACGGGCTGTAGTCGTCCAGAATGTAGAAACCGCGTCCAAACGTTGCAATGGCCAAGTCGTTTTCTCGACGCTGAATGTCGATGTCCCGCACGGCTACCGTGGGCAGTCCGCTGCCCAATGCTTTCCATGATTTTCCGCCGTCCAACGAGCAGTAGATGCCAAATTCCGTACCCACAAACAACAAGTTGGGGTCCACGTGGTCTTCTGCGATCGTGTGTACGCTTCCACGTACCGGCAAGTCCGCGGTGATGTTGGTCCAGCTTTTACCGTTGTTGGTGGATTTCAATACATAAGGTTTGAAATCGCCTTGGCGGTGGTTGTTGAACAACGCATACACCACTTCCGGGTTGTGGCGCGACGGTTCCAGGTCCACCACCGGCGTGTTCGCGGGAATTCCTGGGAACGACTCCGCGCGGGTCCACGATCCGCCGTCGTTGGTGCTCACCTGGATCAAACCGTCGTCCGTACCGGCATACAGCCAGCCCTTCTTCACGGGCGACTCCGCCAAAGACAGGATATTGCCGTAAATCGAGGTGCTTTGGTTTTTGGCCACCGCATCCATGCTCCAAACCTTGCCCATAACCGGCAGCGTATTCCGGTCGATTTGCTTGGACAAATCCGGCGATACGGTTTTCCATTCGTTGCCTCGGTTGGTGGATTTAAACACTACGTTGGCCGCAAAGTACAAGGTAGCGGGGTCGTGCGGGCTGATCAGCAGGGGAGCGTCCCAATTCCAGCGGTAGGGCTTCACCCCTGGAGGCGAAACAGGCTGAATGGGCACTTTTTCTCCGCTCAAACGATCAAAACGAGACAACCAACCGTACTGGGCTTGCGCGTACACAATGTTGGGATTACTTGGGTCTATTTGCGATTCAAAACCATCGCCTTCTTGCGTCACAAACCAGTCCGAATTCACGATGCCCCGGTCGTTGATGGTGCGCGACGGTCCTCCCAACGAGAAGTTGTCCTGCGTGCCGCCGTATACGTAATAAAAAGGAGTGGAATTGTCTACCGTCACGCGGTAAAACTGAGTGATGGATAAATTCGGTTTGTAGTGCCACGTGCCCGCGTTGTCCCAGGTCTCGTACAAACCACCGTCGCAGCCCATTAGGAAGTGTGCGGGATTTTTGGGGTCCAGCCACAACGCGTGGTTGTCTACGTGTTTTCCAGGCTCACCAACGGCTTTAAAAGACTTGCCGCCGTCGCGCGTTACCTGCGCGTACGTATCCATGGAATACACCGTGTGCACGTCGTGTGGCGAAGCGAAAATTTCCGAGTAGTAGTTACCTGCCGTGGAATGGTCGCTCATTTTGCTCCACGAGGCCCCACGGTCTACGGAACGGTAGAATCCACTTCCTTCAACAGCCGCATACACCACGTCCGGATTGACGGGGGAGAGGCTCATGCCAATGCGTCCGATTTCACCTCCCGGAAAACCATTGCCCGCTTTGGCCCATGATTTTCCGCCGTCGCGGCTGATGTGCAACCCGCTTTCCGGTCCTCCGGAAATGTAGGTCCACTCGTGCCGACGGCGCTGGTGTGCGGTAGCATAGAGAACATCTGGGTTGCGCGGATCCATGTGGATCTCGTTGAACCCCGTTTGGTCCGACACGTGTAAAATCCGCGTCCAGGTCTCGCCGCCGTCCGTTGTTTTGTAAATACCACGTTCACCACCGGCATTCCAAACCGGACCGTAGGCAGCCACATACACCGTGTTCGGTTGCACGGGGTGAACCACAATCCGTCCGATGCGTTCCGACGCCTTCAAACCCATATTTTTCCACGACTTTCCGCCGTCCGTGGACTTATATATTCCGTCGCCATAGGCTACCGATCGTTGGTTGTTGTTTTCGCCAGTTCCCACCCAAACCACATTGCTGTTCGTGGGATCCAACGCCAAGCAACCGATGGAGTAGGAGGATTGACCGTCGAAGATGGGGGAAAAGGTCACTCCGTGGTTGGTGGTTTTCCACACGCCGCCGCTGGCGGCCGCAATGTACCACGTATCGGGTTGGTCGGGCACAACGGCCAAATCGGCAATCCGCCCCGACGTAGTTGCCGGTCCAATGGCTCGCCACTGAAACGCGCTTAAATCTTGAGCAAAAGCTCCCCAAGGCAAGGCCAAAAGGCTTGCCGCAAAAAATACTTTTTTCATAGAACTATCGAATTCGATAGCCCAAGGTAAGCATTGCACGCGTAGCTACCATCGGCAAGTTCCAGGCGCCGTCCCATTGTGCAGAAGTGTATTGGGCCCTGCGGTACGTCGCTTGCCAAGCAGCGTCCAAGAACCACTTGTTTCCGCGAACACCCACACCCAAACTGCCTTGCTGCAATCCGTCCCAATCAAATTTACCGGTGGTATTGGGCACGTACCGATATCCGGCCCGATAGCTCCATGCTCCCCTGCGCAGCTCTCCGCCGGTACGGGCTTCCCACTGTCCCAACGTATTTACTCGCCCTTCCAAACTCACCAGTCCGTCCCGGCCGAATACGTGCGCTGCAGACAAGGTAACCTGCCCCGGGGCATTCCAGGCCTCCTCCGTTTTGTCCACCACCTTGATGGGCTTCACCACCACCGAACT
>CAYXHJ010000244.1:0-2987 GCA_964464855.1 uncultured Owenweeksia sp.
GGAAGTGGGGACCCCCCAAGCAAGCGGCTCCCAGTAGTTGTGCTGTCCGTTGGAACGCCCTCCGCCCACGTAGGCGAAGGAAGCCAAGGAATAGAGCGAGAAAAGGAGCCCTACTCGGTCCACCACCAGTGCGCGTGCGTTTTCGGGATGCAGGGTGCGGCCGGAATCTTTAACATTCACGTCTTCCAGCTGGGACCAACGCAGTTGGGGGACTGGAATTTTAGAGGTCCAAAAGCGCAAAGATTCCTCGCCGACGTCGTGCGGTACCACCAACCACTTGTACTCCGGAAAACGAGCGATGAGGGGCAGGACCAAGGGGGCGTCTTCCGGCCACACCGAGCCCAATACCACCAGTCCACGGGCGTCGTTGAAGGCGGCGAAGGCAGGGGGGAACCAGTCGGCCGGCAACGGTTGAGAAGCGCGTTGAACTACGTTGTCAAACCGGGTGTCGCCCACGGCTTGAGCGGTCAAACCCAAGCGCTTGAAATGCGCTGCGTCAGCTGTATTTTGGACCGTAATCCACGAAGCGGATTGCCACAGGTTACGCGTCCAGCGCAGCGAAGGGGTCCAACGGGCATTGACCACACCCCACGGAATGCGCCGGGTACGGCAGGCATGTAGGAGAGCTGGCCAGAGGTCGTACTGCACCAACACCAAGCGCTTGGGTTGGGCACGGTCCAAAAAGCCACGGACGGCTTGTGGCGTATCCCAGGGAAGTGCGCCAACACAAGCGTTTATAGAAGCCGGAATGCGCGCGTGCAGGCCACTGGGAGAAAAAAAGGTCACGAGGATGCGGTCCGACGGGTGATCTTCACGGTAGCGGAGTACAACGGGCTGCACCGTTTCCCATTCGCCGTGCGAGGCGCAGTGGATCCAGAGGTCAAATGGGCCGCTGGGGATGGGGGTGTTGGATCGAAACCGGAGTAGGGCTTGAGCGCGCCGGTGGCCAAAAAGGGCGACCGTGCGCACGCCGGCTCGGAACAGTTGGCCCGCTATGGGCGCCAGTAGAGCGTCAATCCACATAAAATCGCGGGCCGGTGGTTGGGGCGGCTGCGCGGAAGATGTTCAGGTTGTAGAGTGCGCGGACGCCCACCGAGAAATCCCACTTGGCTTGGGTGTCCGGCAATCGGGTGTCGTAGTTGTAGCCTCGTTGCGGGGTCAGTCGGGCCTGCTGAAATTCCAAGGCAACGGACCAGCCGTATTCGTTGTTGCGCGACTGCCGCAAGAAGCCAATGCTTTGCTGGGCGTAGTAGCCGCGGTGCAGCCGGTCCAAACCGTACCGGTACGGCGCGTAAACCAGGGGCACGCCGCCGCTGGGGTTGAAGAACAGAATGCGGTGCTGGAGCCAGCCCGCGCCCAGGCGAAGGTCCAGGCCGGAGTTGCGCGCGGTACCCGATTTTGCGCCCGTTGCCACCAAAGGAACCACCTTGCCCAACTGAATGCCCAACTGCGTGCCGCGCCCTTCCGTACGAACCTCCGCATAGCTGCCGCTCAATCCAAGAATTTGGTTGTCTTCGGTGGTCAGGAATCCCAACAACGACGAGTCTATTTTGACGCGCATGCCGTACAAGGTTCGGTACTGCAGGGACCAAATCCAGTTTTTGGTTGTTTTGTAGGCCGGCTCCAAATGCAAGGTTCCTCCGCCGGCGTAGGTTTGGCCCCAAGCGCCCATCGGTTGGTAGGTTCCCAAGCCCACTTGGATGAGCGCACCGCGCAGGGGAGCGGGCGCCGTTGTCCATCCACGCGCTCCAGGTACCACCGTCCTTGGAGGAAGCTCTTTTCGTCCTGGCGTATCCGGCGTCTGACCGTAGGCGGAAGCGACCAACGTTGCCGCAACCAGGAAAAAGACAAAAAATCGGGCAATTCCTACCATTTCAAACAAAGGTAAAACATACCCGCCACCCATTGGTGCCGTATCTTTGTAGTTGATTGACTTTGGTCACTTCAGACCCTATTCTCGTGAACGCCAACACCCCCCAACCCCCACGGCCGCTTCAAATGGTCGACCTTCAGCGCCAAGCACAGCGCTTGCAGCCCGGACTCAACGATGCCCTGCATGCCGTGTTGGACTCAGGGGCCTTTATCCAAGGGCCGGAAGTGAAGTTGTTTGCGACGGAGTTGGCTGCGCACGAGGGGGTAAAGCACGTGGTTCCCTGCGCCAACGGTACCGACGCCTTGCAGCTGGCGTTCATGGCCTTGGGGTTGAAGCCGGGCGACGAGGTCGTTGTGCCTGTTTTCACCTACGTAGCCACCGCGGAGGTCATTGCCCTTTTGGGATTGACGCCGGTATTGGTGGACGTGGACCCGGAGACCTTTTTGCTGCAACCGGAAGCTGTGGAAGCTGCCGTTACGCCGCGCACCAAGGCCGTGGTTCCGGTGCACCTTTTTGGCCAATGCGCCCCCATGGAGGGCCTTTTGCGCGTTGCGGAGCGCTTCAACCTCTTTGTGGTGGAAGATACCGCCCAAGCCATAGGCGCAACCTACACCTTCTCGGACGGTCGGACGGCCCAAGCCGGAACGATGGGGCACATCGGGTGTACGTCCTTTTTTCCGTCCAAAAACCTGGGTTGTTTTGGCGACGGGGGCGCCCTGTTTACCCAACACGACGATCTTGCCGCACTTTTGCAGCAGATGGCCAACCACGGCCAAAAGGTCAAGTACTACCACGACACCGTGGGCGTAAATTCGCGCCTGGACACCCTGCAAGCGGCCGTTTTGCGGGTGAAATTGCCTCATTTGCGCGATTTCGCCGCCCGCAGGCAAGCGGTGGCAGCCGCCTACGACGCAGCCTTCGCCGAGAATGATCGGTTAAAAATTCCGGTTCGCGCCGCGGGTTCCACCCACGTATTTCACCAATATACCTTGTTGTTGCAGGGCGTGGACCGGGCCGCCTTCCAGGCCTCCCTCCAAGCGTGCGGCGTGCCCACCATGGTGTACTACCCCGTGCCCCTACACCTCCAAAAAGCCTATGCTCGCCCGGAATACCC
>CAYXHJ010000245.1:0-2986 GCA_964464855.1 uncultured Owenweeksia sp.
GCCAAATCCGGCGCACGATTGGCTGCAGGTGGAGGGTTTGACGCAATCAACGCGGATGCGCAGCACGAATGCGTTGGGGCAAACCATGGAGTGGACTGTCGAGCCGAACACGCCCCTGTTCGTGGGCGATTGGCCAAGGGGGGTGTACTTTTTGGAAGTCTTTGTTGGCTCCCAACCTCAAGTTTTCACCTTTGTTTGTACACCGTAGGTTTTTTGAGGCCTTAACGGGGCGTTTTTGCAAATGGGTAAAAACGCCATAAGTATCTCTATCGTCGCTACATAAGCCAAATAAAATGAGTACATACGGTTAGAAACGTGACCGTACGACTGTCGGCGTATAAGTTGTCGATACTTGCACTATGTACGATTGCAAGAATACAATCACGGTCGAATGGCAAATAGGTAACTTTTGAGTTACCTTTATGTCAGGTAAAAAACATCGGCAGATTGTCGCCTTCGGACCCCATTTCGAAGTGTTTCTTCAATCGCTCGATTTCAAAGTGCAAAACAAGGTCTTCAAAGTTCTGGAAGCTGTAGAGTTACTCGAACGAATACCGGAAACGTACCTGAAGTGTGTTGACAAAAAAGAAGGATTGTATGAAATTCGCATTCAATGGGGATCCAATATTTGGCGACTCTTTTGTTTTTTCGCTTCGAACAATTCGGTCGTACTCCTGCACGGGTTCTCCAAAAAAACCCAAAAAGTTCCCCGAAAAGAAATTTCAAAAGCTGCCCAGCTGAAAAAACAATACCAATCCCAACACAACACAGAATGCTAAAGACGAAAACCTGGCAACAAATTAAGGACGACCACTACGGACCTCGGGGCACCGAACGTCGAGAAACATTGGAAAAGGATGCCGAAGTGTTTCGCGTTGGGATTTTAATTAAACAAGCCCGACAGGAAAAGAAACTAACGCAGCAACAACTCGCTGATTTGGTTACCAAAAAACGTTCGTACATCTCACGTATTGAGAACGATGGTGGGAATATTACCCTCAAATCACTGGTCCATATTGTTGAAAAAGGTCTTGGAGGGAGTATTGAATTGAAAATTCACAGTTCAAAATAAAATAGGGAGGTAAAAACGCAGATGGTGCTCATGAACGTCAAAAGTTTTAAATTATAAGACCTTGTATTACAATTAGTTAAAGTAGTACAAGCATTTACATACGTTTATAAACGTTTAAAAACGGCTAGCGCACTTTTTGGTATCGACCTTTGTCCTGTCGACGGAAACAAAAACAAAACGCACCGCTCTATGGAAACGACGCATGCCTTGCTCATCCGGGTTACGCTACAAGACGTGGAACCTGCCGTCTGGCGCACGCTGAATGTTCCAAATTCCAAAGACTTGTTGTCCTTGGCGGTGGCGTCTTTTCTGGCCTTTGGCTGGGAAGCGGACGCTCCCTTTCACTTCATCTTGCCCAATGGAGGTACGGTTTTGGATCCCTATCGATGGTCCAAATTGTCACCTGCGGAACGAAAAAATCGAGCGCCTGCCAATGCTTGGGAACAAAACCTCTGGTTGTATTTCGACAAAGGGCCGATGAAGCTCGTTTACGAAACGGAAATTCCCTGGACCTTAGAATTGACGCTAGACGCACAAGATATTGAGCGCGATGCCGACGAACCCATTTTTGTGGCCTACGGCGCGATGGCCGGGCCACCCCAATGGTGCGGGGGTAAAGAGGGTTATCGATTTTTATGCGAGACCATTGCTGATCCGGAGAGTCCGGATTATTCACAAGTTGTGGAGCGCTTGTACGTAGCGTTTAATCCTACTTTTTTCTCGGTGGCCTTTGCGAACGACCGCATTGGCGTGAACGCCAAACAGTGTGAACGCTTCTACTGCACTGGCGAAGAAGAACACTAAGTAATAAGACTTGGGCAGGCGTTTAGAGGTTAACCAAAGCCCAGTAGTAGGGCAATCCCAGTGTCAAGTTGAGCGGAAAGGAGATGGCTAAGGCCATCGGTAAATACAAACCGGGGTTCGCTTCGGGTACAGAGATTTTGTAGGCAGCAGGTACCGCAATGTGGGACGCACTTCCGGCAAGGCAGGCAAAGGCAAAACGTACGGAAACATCGTCGGTAATGAAACCGGAAAGCCAGGCAACCAGCGTACCGTTGATGAAGGGAACCAGCAAGGCCACCACCAAGGGAAATGCACCGTAGGAAAAGAATGCTTTGAGTTGGCGGCCACTGGAGAGGCCCATTTCCAACATGAATAAAGCCAGGAATCCCATAAACAGGTCGTTGGTGAACGGGCGAATCCCTTCGGCTGCTTTGGCATTGGCAAAATACCCCACCACCAAACTGCCCAGAATGAGCAAAACACTGCCGTGGGTCAGGGAATGAAGCAGTGTTTTCATTGGGGACTGCAGAGGTTGTGCTCCAGTACCTCCGCGCTTTTGGCTGAGTCCCAACAACAGAAGACCTACCACAATAGCAGGTGACTCCATCAACGCCATGGTGGCCACCATGTGGCCGGGCAGGATGTGCCCGAAGCTCTCCAAGAAGGCCACCGCGGCCACAAAAGTTACCGCACTGACGGACCCGTAACTGGCGGCCACAGCGGAGGCGTTGGCCTCTCCCAAGCGCTTTCGGACGGCATAAAACACCCACACCGGTAGGGAGGCGGAAATGGCTACTGCAAAGAGCAAACTGCCCGCAATTTCCCAAGTAAAATGTTCGTGTGAAAGTTCTTGGCCACCTTTAAAACCAATGGAGAACAACAGATATAGGGAAATGAATTTACTGGAGTTCTCGGGGATGGAAAGGTCGGATTTCACATAGACTGCGAAGAGACCCAACAGGAAGAAGAGGAGCGCGGGTGACGTGAGGTTGGCCAGAAGAAGATCTAGGGTCATTCGGAACGTGTCAGGTAGTGGCTGGAAGGTGCCTGTGGATTCTTTGGTTCTCGACGGCGGGGAGTTGTTCCCCAGGCGGCGCAGCCGCCTGGGGTTCGTCGCTTTCGAAAACAACT
>CAYXHJ010000246.1:0-2952 GCA_964464855.1 uncultured Owenweeksia sp.
ACACGAATCCTACGCTAACGATCAGTGCTGCGAGCACTACTACGACTGGCACGTGCCGTGTATCTAGTTCACAGTGTCCTAGTTTGTGGAGTAATTCAGTAGCTGTTTCTGCGGGAGTAGTTACTGCTACACCAACAATGAGCTTAACTTCACCATCATTAGCTACATGTGTAGGTGGTTCAGTATCATTTGCTGCGAATACAGGGGTAACCAACCCATCATACCAATGGTTCAAAGCAACTGCTGCGATTCCAGGAGCTACATCTGCTACTTATACTGTCGATGCGAGCGCAACGCCTGCTGCAGGCGCATACAATGTAAAAGTAACAGAAGCAGGAAAGTGCCCTAGTTTAGCTAGTGCAAGCCAAACAGTTGTGGTGAATGCATTGCCGGCGACGCCATTAGTCACAGTAGCTGTGGTTGGAACAACACCAGTACTTTGTGGCTCAACAGGAGTGACAATCAAGTCAAGTATAGCACCAGCATCAACTGCACAATTGCAGTGGTTCTTAAATGGTACTGCAATTGTTGGTGCAACAGCACAGAACTATACTGCAACAGCTCCTGGCACATACACAGTACAAGTTACCAACCCAGTTACAACTTGTTCTGGTGCAATGAGTGCTGGCTTTATCATTCAACAAGGTGTAGTTCCAACTACCCCAGTTGTGAGCATTACCTCTGGAAATGCTGTTCTCTGTGGTACAGCGACGGTAACGCTTAGCTCAGATGTTGCTGCTTCAAGTACTACAACACTGAAATGGTACAAAGGAACAACCTTGATCCCAACAGCTACAGGAACTTCTTACACCATTACAGGTGGAACAACTGCGGCAGGTAGCTATTCTGTTGTAGCTACAGCAGTGGGTGGTTGTGTTAGTGGCACAAGTAATGCCATTGCGGTTACTTACTTTGCATTGCCAGCGACACCAACTATTTCCTTAGTCGGCTCTACATATCCTGTACTTTGTGGTACAACAGGTGTAACCCTTAAATCAAGCATAGCGCCAACAGCAGCTACAGTAACACCAGTTGTTGCCACATTGCAGTGGTACAAAGATGGCCAAGCAATCGCAGGTGCTACTGCTCAAAACTACGTAGCTACAGAAGTTGGTTCATATCGAGTACAGGTGACTAACCCAACTACAGGATGTTCTGGTTTAATGAGTGCAGCAACGGTAGTAACAGTAGGTGTTGTTCCTTCAGCACCAGTTGCCACTGCAAGTGGAGCTACTTTATTATGTGGTACAGGAGCGCAAGTTACCTTGTCATCAAGTGTTGCTGCGTCAGGTTCTGCTACAACACCAGGTTCAATTACTTTACAATGGTATAAGAGCGTAACCAATGCAACCACAGGTGTCACAACCGTGACTACCATTCCTGCAGCTTCATTTGGAACAAACCAAGCTATCTTATTAGCTGGTTCAACACCAACAGGCTCAACAAATGCACTTTCTGGAATCACGTACTCAGGTACGGCAGTATCGGGCAGTTATACAGTAAGAG
Source organism: uncultured Owenweeksia sp. (assembly GCA_964464855.1). Taxonomy (GTDB): domain Bacteria; phylum Bacteroidota; class Bacteroidia; order Flavobacteriales; family Schleiferiaceae; genus CAMDTE01. The sequence continues at coordinate 1,507 of CAYXHJ010000246.1, forward strand.
CACGATTAATTGGTGGTTGTCTAAGTAATGCAAGTAATGCGATCTCAGCTACGTACTCTGCTTTACCGGCAGTATCGAATGTTACAACAACAACAGCTGGAGCATCTACAGTCTTATGTGGTACCCCAATCAGCTTGAAATCAAGCGTGGCTGCAAGTGCAACTGTTTTGGTACAATGGTACAAAGATGGCCAGCCAATCCCTGGAGCTACTGGTACAAATTACATTGCCTCAACTGCTGGAAGCTATACAGTTGTTACGTCAAACGTGGCTGGATGTTCAGCTGCAGCAGGAACTGCATTAGTACTTACGCAAGGAGTTGCAGCAGCAACACCAGTGATTACAGCAAGTGGATCAACTACATTATGTGGACTTGCAACGGCAGCAGTGCAACTGACATCATCAGTAGCTGCTCAGGCAGGTACAACCCTACAGTGGTACAAGAATGGTGCAGCGGTAACAGGTGGAACTGCAACTACACTAAGTGTTTTGAATACAGCAACAAATGCGGGTAGTTACACAGTAAAGGTTCTTTCTCAAGCAGGCGGTTGTCCGAGTGCATTGAGTGCAGAAACCGTTATCACTACAGGTACAGCACCAACCACAACACCAACGATTTCTCTTGTAACATCAACTGGTGGTGGAAGCACAGTGACTGTATTGAGTAACACTACGCCAACTATTTACCTAAAGAGTTCTGTTGTCCCAGTTACAGGGACAGCAACAGTTGCTCCGGTAATATTGAAATGGTACAAAAATGGTGTTGAAATGACCTCAACAGTAAACTTAGGTTTAACCAACCAAACCATTGCAGTAACAAGTGCAGGTTCATACACTGTTCGTGCATTCTACGGAACTTCCTTATGTCCAGGCATCATTAGTCTTGCTAAAAACATTACAGGCACTTCACCATTAGGTATTGACCTCAATAACAATGAAGAGCAAGAAGATGCAACAAGCAAGCTCGATACTGAACTTACTTGGGACGCAGCAGTAAGCCGTAACCCATACGAGCAATATGTTACAATCCGCCTCAATAGCGAAAGTGACAGTGACATTGAGTTAACCATGGTAGATGCGATGGGCAAGGTGGTAAGCCACGAAGTAGCCAATATCAAAGAACTTGGTTCGACGAGAATTGGTGAAGGTCTTACCCCAGGAATGTACTTGATCAGCATCCGTCAGGATGAAAACATCAAGACCATCCGTGTCATTAAGCAATAATAGCAATGGTTAATTGCTAAGTATAAAGCCCCGGTGAACGCCGGGGCTTTTTTCTTTCAATATTTAACTAAGTTTTGTGTACCTTCGTTTTACGAAATGCATGATTTAAGAATAATTAACCGAGATAATATCCCGCGCCATGTTGCCTTTATCATGGATGGCAACGGACGCTGGGCTAAAAGCAAAGGGCAGCACCGTTTATTTGGCCATGCGGCTGGTGTTG
>CAYXHJ010000247.1:0-2937 GCA_964464855.1 uncultured Owenweeksia sp.
GGTGGAGGAGGGTTCGGGTGGGACCTGCGCGAAAGTCCAAGGCCGCGCGAAGAGGAGTAATCAGTACAGACGGTGGTCCGGCGGCCAGCGGCCGCCAAGGGAAAGCATCGTCGCACCGGGTACACCAATGGGCGTCCGGTGGCAGAGGGAGGAAGCTGCATGCGGGGCAAGAAGACGGAAACAAGACTGATTCCACCCCACGAAACAGGGATTCTGCGTATGGACGCAGAGTAGATAGACGGTTGGTCGATATCGATTTCACGGCACAGAAACGATTGATTTGAGGCAAAATAGGCGTGCACTGCTGAAAGAAATGCGGTACATTTGCGGCAAAATAGTCGATTATGAGCGGAAAAACGTCTAACACAGCAAAAGCCATCATTGGTATTTTGCTTTTGGTAGTTGCGGTATTGGCGTACCAGCTGTACAACACCAAAACTGAAGTTCAGGTAATCACATCAGACAAGGAGCTGTTGATCAGTCAGTTGGAGGATGCAAAGGCCGACTTAATGGCACAAACTACGCAGAACGATTCGTTGAATTCGTACATCTTGGACGAGACCGCTCGCTTGAACGATTTGATTGCAAAGGCCAAGAATACGAATGCCTCCAATTCACGTGCGATGGCGGAATTGCGCGCCCAAGTGGCAACTCTGCGCAAAACGGTGGATCGTCTGCGCAGCCAAGTGGACAGTGTGAATCGTGCGTACGGGGTTCTAAACACCGAAAAAGTTAACTTGGAGGGTGAGTTCTCCAAGGAGCGCACCAAGAACGAGGAGTTGACCCAGACGAACGATCGATTGTCCAAAGACCGCGCCGAAGGTGCTCGCCTCAAGTTGTCCGGTATTGAAGGCATGGGCATGGTGGTGAAGAAATCGGGTGAAGAGAAGGAATCTACTGCGGCGGGAAAAGTGAACCGCTTTAAAGTTTGCTTTACCGTGGGGGCAAATGCATTGGCCAAAAAAGGCAGCCACACCGTTTATTTCCGCGTGAATACTCCAGAGAACCGCGTTTTGGCCGGATCGGGAGACAACACCTTCACGGTAGACGGCAAGGAGCAGTTGTTCTCCAGCAAGTCTGAGTTGAATTTCAACGGGGACGCCACCCAAGCATGCGCCTCCATGGATGTAAAATCGACTTTGGCTAAAGGTGCCTACACGCTTGAGCTCTTCTCGGAGGGGCGAAAGTTGGGCGAAGCCAAGGTGGTATTGAATTGAGGAAGACCCCGTGCGGGTCGCAACCCTCAATTTGAACGGCATCCGCGCGGCCAACCGAAAGGGGTTGGCGGCGTGGATGTCTGCTTTAGAGGCGGATGTACTGGCCTTCCAAGAAGTGCGCGCGCTTCCCGAACAGGTGCCCGCGGCGCTGTTGGAATACGGCCATTGGCATTTTTTCCCGGCCGAGCGAAAAGGCTACAGCGGCGTGGCACTGTGGTCCAAGTTGCCTGCTGATGAAGTTCGCCAAGGCATGGGCGTTGACCGTTGGGATGCCGAGGGTCGTGTTTTGGAGGCTCGATGGGGTACAACCCGCGTGGTTACCGCATACTTCCCCAGCGGCTCATCTTCACCGGAACGACAAGGAGCTAAACTGGACTTTTTGACTGATTTTGCCGCACTTTCTGAAGAGCGCAAGTGGTTGGCGCAGCCTACGGCTGTTTTGGGCGATTTCAACGTATGCCACGGTCCGCTGGACATCCACAATCCAGCACGAATGTGGGGAATTCCGGGTTTCAACGCGGAGGAATCGGCCTGGATGGACCAATGGGCGGCCGACGGTTGGGTGGACGGATTTCGCGCACTCCACCCCCATGCTGCACATGCTTACACGTGGTGGTCTGCTTACGGCGGTGCGCGCGAGCGAAACGCCGGCTGGCGAATTGACTACGCCTGGTTGGCACCCGCTTTGGCCCAAAAGTTGCAGGACTGCCGTCATCTCCCCATGGCATTCCTATCGGATCACTGTCCCGTTCGGGCGGAGTGGTGATGGTTGTGGGTCTGCTGCAACGAATGTTTACCTTTGAGCCATGAACAACTTTCGACTGTTTTCCAGCGCCTTGACGGTTTTTGCCGCTACCGCTTGTGTGGCACCTGCCGTGCACAACGAGTTGCAAACCCGTGCCGACGTTTTGCAAACCGAAAACGATGCCTTGCGCACGCAGTCCGACGCGCTTCAAGTACGTCTTACGGAGACCCAATCCAATCTGCGCGCGGTCCAACAATTGGCAACAACGCTGCAGGAAGACACCGCTCGCTTGGCGTCCGACGTGCGCAAAACACGACGTTCATTGACCGATTTGGAGGCTAATTTTGACTACCTCACCAAGAATAAGGACCGACTCAGCTCGGCAAATTTGAACGAGACCAAAGCGATGTTGGCTCGAATGGAGCGTCTGCAGTCCGAGTTGGAGCAAAAAGAAGAAGCGCTCAAGGCAGAACAAGCTCGATTGGAAGAAGTTGCCGTTGCCCTGCAAGCGCGCGAACGTCGGGTCGTGGAGTTGGAGTCCGAGATTGCCCGGAAAGATTCCTTGGTGCAGTACGTTCAAAAAAGCGTGGCGGATGCCCTCCTGGGTTTTCAAGGCCAGGGCCTTACCGTGTCCCTGAAAAACGGAAAAGTATACGTTTCTATGGACAATTCGCTGTTGTTCAACAGCGGAAGTTGGACGGTTCAAGACAAAGGCCGATTGGCGTTGGAGCGCTTGGCCAAGGTGCTAGCGTCCAATAAAGACGTTCGAATTGAGGTGGAGGGCCATACCGACAACGATGCCTACCGCGGAGCCGGTCAAGTTCTGGACAATTGGGATTTATCCGTGATGCGGGCCACCGCGGTCACCAAGATTTTAACCGGCAAAGGAGTTGAAGCGGCGCGCGTCAGTGCCGTGGGACGCGGAGAATTCCCGCCACTGGTGCCGAATGATACTCCGGACAACCAAGCGAAGAA
>CAYXHJ010000248.1:0-2923 GCA_964464855.1 uncultured Owenweeksia sp.
TCACCGATGCCGATACGGCCGATGTGTTGAAGTACACCGCCACACTCGAAAGTGGTGCAGCTTTGCCTTCCTGGTTGACCTTCAATGGCCTCACCAAGAGCTTTACAGGTACTCCGACCAACGACCACGTGGGCGATTTGAGCATCAAGATCACGGCGATTGACCCCGCGGGCAACACGGCATCCGACGTGTTCAAACTCACCGTGACCAACGTCAACGATGCGCCGCAGTTGGTTTCTGGCGCAACCACAACTGCCACTGCCGTGGAGTTTGCGACAGCGTCGTTTGATGTTGCCAAAGCCTTCAAAGACATCGACGTGGGTGATACGCTCACTTACAGCGTAGCATCGGGCACAACTTTACCCACTGGTTGGACACTGAGCAGCGCAGGCGTTTTGAGCGGGACGGCCCCGGTCAACAATACCGACAGCAATGCGACCCAAACCATTAAAATCACGGCGACTGACAAAGCGAATGCATCTGTCACTCAAGACTTTGTGTTGACGGTCACGAACGACACGACAGCGCCTGCCAAGCCTGCACTGGCACTCGAGCGTGACAATGGTACGGCTTCTTCTACCGATGGCATCACCTCCAATGGCACCATCAATGTCACCGGGTTGGAAACTGGGGCGACCTGGGCCTACAGCCTGACCAATGGATCAACTTGGGCGTTGGGCTCTGGCACATCCTTTGTTGTGCCTGTCGGTACCTATGCCGCCCAAAGCGTCCAAGTGCGTCAGACAGACCTGGCAGGCAATGTCAGTGAAGTGGCAAAGTACACGGGTGCTTTGGACATTCGCACTGCTCCGGTGACCCCAACGGTTTCTTTGGCAACCCCAGACTCTGGCACCACGGATGATGGTGTCACCAACAGTGGCGTCGTCAATGTGGGCCAGTTGCTGACTTCCTCAGGCGCTTCGTGGCAGTACAGCGTCAACAGCGGTTCCACTTGGTCCACTGGCACGGGCTCATCTTTCACATTGGCAGATGGTGCCTACGTCGCCAACCAAGTTCAGGTTCGCCAAAGCGACGGCAACTTCGAGAGCCTCTATGGAAAGATCGCTGGGGCTGTGACCATTGACTCCGCCAAGCCTGTGTTGACCCTGGCCGCGCCTACGGTTAATACAAGCACCGGTGTGTTCACATACACCTTCACGTCTAATGAGGCTTTGACGGGCTTTGACTTGAGCGACATCACCGTCACTGGCGGTGTCAAAGGCAATGCTCTGACCACCTCGGACAATAAGACTTTCACACTTGAAGTGACGCCCATCGCCTCTTCTGCTGCAACCGCAACCGCTGCCGATTTGAGCGTTGCAGTGGCTGCGACTGCTGCAACCGATGCAGCGGGTAACAGCCTGTCTGCCGCAGCATCAGTCGCCAACTCGATTTTGTTCGGCACCTCCGCCAACCAAACCATCACGGGCACGGCTTCGGCCGACACAATCTATGGTGGTGGTGGAACGGACATCATCAACGCTGGCGCTGGCAACGACGCCATCATGGGTGGATCTGGCAACGATGTGATTTCTGGCGGTGCAGGTGCTGACAAAATCGATTTGCGTGCTGGTGGCGCAGATGTATTGAAGCTGGATGCAGCCGTGGACTCACCTGTCACTGGCAGTGACACTATCGCTGGCTTTTCGTCAGGTGACAAAATTGACCTGTCGGCGATTTTGAAGGCCTCCACTGTAGGATATGTTGGAGACATCACTTCCAGTGCTTTGATCAATTCTGGGTCAAGCACGTCCAGTCTCCAATTCAAGAACGTTTCAGCACTAACATACGACGCTACCGAGGGGCAAACAACACTTTCTGCAGATATTTTCTATTCTGGTACTGCACCGATTGATTATTTTGAATTCCATCTGCAGGAATTTGGTGCCATGCAACTTACGTTTACCAATCCTATCGGATGGGCTGGCGCAGCTACCAATGGTGTTTTTGCTTATGGCCGTGATTGGAATACCTCGCCTTACAGTGACGTTGCCAAGACAACTTACAACGTGGTCAATGGCGAAAAATTAACCACAGTTACGCTTGTCCTCGAAGGTAATGTCAAGTCGTTCCTCTTGGCATTTGCGCCAGATGATTCCGTTACGCAGACATCGGTTGGCTATGTGCAGTCCGACAACTCAGCTTCGACTTCACTTCCTGCAGTTGCATCTCCTGTGCCTGTACAAGTTGGGCAATCAAGCACAGCCGGATGGTTGGTGGACGGCTACTTGCTTCCCATCGAGGAAACCGGCTCAGCGTTAACGACCCTTGGTGATAACCAGCTTCGATTTGTCCAAACTTCAACCGGCGTGGATATTCAATACGATACCAACAAGTCGGCTGGAACTACCGTCGCCAGTTCAGTCATTCACCTTGATGGAATTACGGGCTTCGATCTGACCAAGACCGATTTCACTTTCGTCTAAATCAGAGCGCTGCTTCTCATGCGGCCACCTCCGGGTGGCCGCTTCTTTTGCGGTGGAACCAAGCGACAATCGGCTGGTCATGCTTACAAGATCCCTTCGACACTCTGCATTGAATGGCCTTCTGGGTCTCGGCCTGTTGTTGTCCAATGCATGGGTGCAAGAGGCATCTGCGCAAGCTGTGGGCCAGGTGCAAGAAATGACTCTGCGCGCCCACACCGTCGGCGACCAACTCATTCGCTATCTGGAAGCCTGGGCCAACGCCCAAGCCGGCGAAGCCCAACAGCAGCAAGCGCGCCAAATCGCCAATGCTGTGGCGCAATCGGTGCGACAGCACCCCGAATTCCTAGCCGCCCGCGCCGCCCTGACCAGCAGCCGCGAGGGCGTAGACGAGGCTCGCGCAGCTTGGTGGCCGCAGCTCTCAGGTAACACGGGCTTTGGCACTCGCACCACGGGCGGCGTGTCCATCAACACGCCAACCTATGGCGTCACGCTCAGCC
>CAYXHJ010000249.1:0-2901 GCA_964464855.1 uncultured Owenweeksia sp.
ACCAAAACATCGGGACCCCAGCTGTAGTCCGGCGTGTACACGGAATCGGACCGATACAGCAAGGCCCCGGGCTGGGTATTGTTGGCGGCCCACACGCAAATGCGAAATCCTTGCTGGGCGGCGTCTACCCCTGCGGGCACAAACGCCAAATCAATGCCCCGAAGGGTGTCTCCCGCGCGGTACAACGGCGTGTACATTCCCACCGTGGCTCCGTTTACGTTTTGTACGCCGTAGGCACGCTCGGACGAACCGTCGTCCCATCCGTAGCGGTTTTCAAAGCGTTGCCGGTAGTGCAAAGAATCGTTGGAAAGGATGCCCACATTTTCGCCGTCGAACCAAATGGTGGAGGCCAACGTGTAGGGTTCGTTTGCCGGTGTTCCCGACGGCTGCACCGGCATCTGGTACTTCTCGTTGGTGTTGTGGATCAGGTTGGACACCACGGGAACCACCAGTCGCTGAAACAACGTGTCTGGACCGCGCGTCACCACTTGTTTTCCCAGGTTCAAACTCCAACCGCCCACCGGGATGGGACCGTTTCTGCGGTATTCCAATTCGTATGCCTGATCGGCCACGGGATAAAACGAAATCCAATAAGGTACTTCCGTGTAGTCCGCAAGCAACGAAGGGTGCTCCAGCGTCCACGCCGGATCTTCCAAAACGGTGTCTGCCGCGGTTCGATTGGCACCTAAGAAAACGTGATCCACCAACCAGTGGTCAAAAGCACCCCCGCGCGCTCCGCGCGCGGCCAACCGGAACCGAAAACCGTTTTGGCCGGCCCAGGGTGCTGCGACGGGAACCGATGCCCAGCGCCAGCGTTCCGGATCTCCTCCTCCGGCTCGGCTCCAAACAACGGTCCACGAACTGTCCGCGGGATTCCAAAAATCCACCCGCAGCGAATCGTCCGACTCGGTGGGATCTCCCAAACCACCGGCCTGAAAGAGAAACGTCAATACAACGTTGTTCCGCGTCCGCAGGTCCAAAAACGGTGCCGTCAGCACGTCGGTAAGGGAATCGGAACCCAAAGAGCCTTCTTTGTAGGGACGCCCGTAGGCCGTGATGCCGTCGAATACCGCTTGGCCCACACTGCGGGCGTCCACGGACCACGTGGAGCCTACTTGAACTTTTTGGTCCGCCCATTTCCATCCGGCATTGCTGGAGAAGTCGTCCGAAAACGGCAACGGCAACGTGTCTGCAGAAAGCGTTTTCTCCACGCGCGTTTCCGAACAACCGGCGCATCCCCCCGGGCGATTTACTGCGGGAAGGGCGGTAGGCATCGCCAGGTGTTCAACGGGCTGAGCCCACAGGCCTGCGCCCATCAGGGCCCAAACCCAAAGGGCACTGCGCACCCCAAGTCGCAAAAGGTCGTTCCTCATTTCTTTTCCAACCACACGTCAACAGATTCCCCAACGCGCACGGACGCACCTGCTGCGGGATCCTGGCGGTAAACACGAGCTCCGGTGGTGTCTTGATTGGGAAGGTCCACCACGCCCGTCACCAAATTGGTTCCTGCCAGAAGCAACTCCAATTGATCCAAAGACAAACCCAACAAATCCGGCATGCTGAACGCTCCGGCACCCACACCGCCGCTTACCACCAAATCTACAACGCTGCCAAACGGCAACTTGGTATCCGGCCCCAACGTTTTACCTCGGGATTGAACCGCCAGCACCACATCCGTGGAAACGTCGGGCTGGCGCGAAACGGTTCCAATGGAAAATCCTTTCGACGTCAAATCGTACGTGGCGCGCGCCAGGGACTTGTCCAACACGGCAGGCAGCAAAACCAATGCCGGCCGGGATCGGTTCAACGTCAGCTTGATGATCCGCCCGCCTTTCACCGCGGTACCGGGCCGCGGGTACTGATCCAAAACCGCCCCCGGCGAAACCTTTTGCGAGTAGGAGGTAGAATCCATGATTTCACCCTCCAAGCCCGCGGCCTCTAAAACCTCAAGCGCCTCTTCCATGGGCAAGTACGAAACATCCGGAACGGCGGTAAGTCGGCCGTGACCGGTAGCCAGCTTCAGCATCCAGTTCAGTCCCGTCGCCACCAAAACAGCCAAAACCAAGGCAACCACGCCATTGGCCACAAAGGTTTTACTCTTAAAAAAGCCGCTCCATCGCATGGGACCAAAGATACCTATCTTTGGCCTATGCAGCGCTACCGCATTGGCGTCCTCATGGGCGGAAGTTCCAGCGAGGTCGAGATCTCTCTACAAAGTGGCCAGGCCGTTTACGAACACCTGGACCGATCCCTTTTTGAACCCTACCGAATCCACATTCTGCCCGACGGTTGGCATGTTTTGGACGACGAAGGACGTTCGCACGAAGTGGACCGAAACGACTTTTCCTGCCGCATGGACGGCCAAAAAGTTCGGTTCGACGCCTTGTTCAACGCCATCCACGGCAAGCCCGGTGAAGACGGCACCCTGCAAGGGTACCTGGAACTTTTGGGCATCCCCTACACGGGGTGTGCGCCCTTGGAGATGGCCCTGACCTTTGACAAAGCAGCGTGCAACGTGCAGGCGGCGGCTTTGGGAGTTCCCACCGCTCCGTCCGTTCACACCGCCGCCACAGCGGACCCCGCCACCGTGCGCCAACAATGCGCCGACCGCAGCCTCCGTCTGCCCGTCTTCGTCAAACCCACGCGCAGCGGCTCCTCCTTTGGCGTCACCAAAGTCAACCGCTGGGACGACCTGCCCGCCGCGCTGGCTGAGGCTGGCAAAGAAAGTCCGTTTGCCCTGGTGGAACAGGGCGTATTGGGCACCGAAGTGGGCTGCGGCGTCGCTCGCCTCAACGGACAAACCACCGTTTTGGAAATCACCGAAATCGTCTCCGAGAACGAATTTCTCGATTACGAAGCAAAGTACCAGGGCGCTTCCCAAGAAATCACCCCCCCGCGTCT
>CAYXHJ010000250.1:0-749 GCA_964464855.1 uncultured Owenweeksia sp.
CAAAGTCTGCCTTTGCCGGCCCTTGACCACGTAGATCGGCAAATTCTATTGGCGCTCTTGGACGACGCGCGCACTTCCTACACCGACATTGCCAAATCCCTGGGGGTTTCGCCCGGTACCATACACGTTCGCGTGAAAAAAATGGAGAAGGCGGGAATAATCAAGGGAGCCAGCCTGCACGTAGACTACGACGTTTTGGGCTACGGCTTCATCGCCTTTGTAGGCATTTACTTGAGCCGATCCAGTGCCACCATGGCCGTGATCGCTGCCTTGGAAAAAATACCGGAAGTAACGGTAGCCCACGTGGCCACCGGACGCTTTGCCTTGTTTGCCAAGATTCGCTGCCGAGACGCGCGCCACGCCAAGGACATCATTTTTCAGATTTCGGACATCGACGGCGTTCAGAACACCGAAACCATGATTGCCCTGGAAGAATGCGTGAACAGCAGCAAGGGATTGCTGCGTTCCATCATTCAAGCTTGACGCATCCAGCGCCAGCTCGGCGCTGCGTTTGAACCTTCAAATTAATAAAGAAAGGGGCTGTCTCCTGCGAGACAGCCCCTTTTGCATTCCACACCCCGTTGGTGTGCGGCGAATTCTCCCGACGCTCAGTAGTACTTTAAACCTTCCACGCCTGCAAAGTGCTTGGAGAGGCGAAGCACCTGTCGCGTGTAGCCATATTCGTTGTCGTACCACACGTAAAGCACTACCGAACGGTTGTCGGTGTGAACAATCGTGGCCTCGCTGTC
>CAYXHJ010000250.1:759-2876 GCA_964464855.1 uncultured Owenweeksia sp.
CAAGGGCCCGCTGTAGGCCGCCTGCTTCAAAGCGGCGTTCACCTGCTCGCGGTTGGCGTCCTTCGAAAGCGTTAAATTCAAAATGGCCAACGATCCGTTGGGCACGGGAACGCGGATGGCGTTGCTGGTCAACTTGCTGCCCAAGCCCGGCAATGCCTTGTCCACGGCGCTTCCGGCGCCGGTTTCCGTAATCACCATATTCAAGGCTGCCGCACGGCCTCGACGGTATTTGGGGTGCATGTTGTCCACCAAATTTTGGTCGTTGGTATACGCGTGGATGGTTTCGATGTGGCCTTTTTCGATGCCAAACCGTTCGCTGATGACCTTCAAGACTGGCACAATGGCGTTGGTGGTGCACGAGGCAGCAGACAAAATGGTGGTATCCGGTCCCACCATGGATTCGTTCACGCCCATGACCACATTGGGTACCCCTTTGCCCGGTGCGGTCAACAAAACCTTGGCCACGCCCTTGGACGTCAAGTGGCGGCTCAGTTCGGCGTCGTCCCGGAAAGCGCCGGTGTTGTCGATTACCAGGGCGTTTGAAATTCCGTAGGCCGTGTAGTCAATTTCCTCCGGACCTTTCGCGGAGATCAGGTGGATGGGCCGACCGTTCACCACCAGGGCATGGTTGGCGGCATCCGCCTCAACCGTTCCTGGGAAAGCACCGTGCACCGAATCCACGCGCAATAGGGATGCGCGCTTCTCAATGCTCAGGGCGTCGTTTCCGCGTGCCACAATGGCGCGCAGCCGCAATTGTTCGCCTTTGCCTTCTTGGGCCAAAAGTTCGCGAGCCACCAAGCGCCCGATCCGACCGAAGCCATACAGTACCACGTCCACGGGTTCGTGTTGGTGGTTTTTCTTGGCAAAATCGGTCAACTTCGCAGCCAAAAAACGATCTCGCTGCAGGTGTGCGGCACCTTCGCGTTTCCATTCCACGGCCAATCGGCCAATGTCGATGCGCGCAGGGGCCAAATTCATGGTACTTAAAGCATTGGCCATCAGCAGGCTTTCCTCCACCTGAATGGGAGATCCAGACATCACTGCCGCGTGGGCGTGGGCGGACAAAACCTCGGACGGCTTTAAATCCAAGAGGGTCTGGCGAAAGAGGACGACTTCAACGCCTTGGTCGTAAAACAAATCAGCAACTGCTTTGGTAAAAGCGGCTGCTGATTTTTCTTTCTCGACGCGTTCGGCAAGGGATTGGTTGTAGTGAGCGGCTGTGCGCATGACAAGGGTTTTGGGTTTGATGGTGCAAAGGTACGGGCCCAATCAGCGCCTTGAAAATGATTTAATAATCTGTATTACAGTGATTTAATGTGTGTATTTTTCACACCAACCCACCTCTTTTTTGCCCAAAAAGGTGTATTCGAAGGCATCGCAGGGGTGTGGCGCGTGTTCGTAAGCGCCGATATCTAACAAAAAAAACGGCCTCCAAGGAGGCCGTTTGGGTGTCCGATGCGCCTTTCTAGGCGCATCGGGCCTGCATTCAAATCCAATCAGAGGCCAAAGGCGTAGAAGTCCGCACCACCGTCCGGTCGGTAGCCTTGCAGCAGAATGCCGTCGCCGGGTTTCAAGGGCCCAATAATTTTCTGAACATCTTCAACCGTATTCACCAAGGTGTTGTTCAGCTTGACCAACACAAACCCAGCAGGAACGCCGGCGCGGCGCAACTTTCCGGTGCCGGGATCGGTTATTTTAACGCCCGATCGCAAGCCCAATTGGCGCTTTTCTTCGGCGGACAACGGTTCAAAACGCGCACCTAAGGTGGAGACGGCGGTGGCTTCTTCCTTCTTCACCAAATCCGTGTTGCCTTCGCGGTTGCGCAACGTCAACTCAAAATCGCGGGATTTTCCGTCGCGCAGTACCGTTACCGTCAATTTGTCTCCCGGGCGTTTCGCGCCCACAACCTCCAACAATTCGTTCATGCGGGTTACGGTTTTACTGCCCGCGCGTACCACGATGTCGCCGCGTTGCAGTCCGGCCTTTTCCGCGGCACCGCCGGGCACCACATCCGTGAGGTAGGCACCTTGAGACACATTCAGATTCATCTCCTTGGTCAATTCCGGAGTGATGTCGGACAGTGTTACCCCTAAGTAGGCGCGTTGCACCACTCCGTA
>CAYXHJ010000251.1:0-2825 GCA_964464855.1 uncultured Owenweeksia sp.
GCTCGATCATCAATGTCTCGTCCATCATGGGCCTGGTCGGTCACCCCAGCATCGCTGCCTACAACGCGTCCAAAGGCGGGGTGCGACTCTATACCAAGTCGGTGGCCCTGTCTTGCGCCGAAAAAGGCCTGAACGTGCGGGTCAACTCCATCCACCCGGGCTTCATCGACACCCCCCTGCTGCGCCAGTCCATGGAGCGGATCGGCGATCCGGTGCAGGCTCAAAAAATCTACGATGCGCTGCAGCCGGTGGGCCGACTCGGGCAGCCGCAGGACATCGCCTATGGCGTGCTCTACCTGGCCAGCGACGAATCACGCTTCATGACCGGCGCCGAGCTGGTGATTGACGGGGGCTACACCGCCCGTTGATCGAGCGGACTCGTCCAGCCCGCTCAGGGGTAGGTGGCCCGAATGGTGGCCATCAGGTCGGCCACGAAGCGATCGGCTGCTGCGCCGCTGGCGCCCGTCCAGCCGTAGCGCCGCTGGGCGGTCGGGCCTGAGCCATAGACCCGCATGCCCCGCTGAATCGGGCCGGCCAACAAGCCGTGGGCTGCGTCGTCATAGAACCAAAAGTCCACCGGCTGGCCCTGCGCCTTGAGCTGCTCGCCCCAGGTCTGCGGCGAGATCGATTGTTCTGACGGGTTGACGGTGAAGCTGCACCGCTGGGTCGTGCCCGCTGCAGCCAAAGGCGATGCACGGTTGAGCGCACAGGGGTCGGTGCGGGTGTGCATCCAGTCGTCTTCGGTCTTGCCCCCATAGTTGTCGATCTTGCCAAAGACCAGGCGCAGCGGCACGCGTACCCGGTCGGGCATGCCGATGCCCGCAGACGGCGCGCCCTCGGCGAAGACCGCCCGCACATGCTCGGGCTCGACCACCGCCGCCATGTTCAGCGCCACCGCGCCACCGTTGGACAGCCCGTGAATGAAGAGCCGCGATGCATCGATGGCCGCATGGCGCTTGAGCCACTGGTAAGCGCCCCAGGTGGCCTTGAAGATCATGCGCTGGCGCGATTCGTTGGTGGTGCCGGTCAGGAACAGGGATGTGCCCCGGTAGTTAAAGCCGTTCATTTCATAGGCGTCAAACAGCAAAGTGGCCACGCCCCGCGCGTTCAGGCGCCGCACCATCTCTTGCTCGGCCGAGCCGGGGCCGTTGCCACCATGGGCGATGATCATGACCGGTGGCTTGTCGGCCAGCTTGGAAGCGAACCAACCCGGCATGGACAGTTGGACCGAGCGGTGGCAGGGATCGAACTCGGCCAAGGGTCCTTCGACGCGGTGAAAGCCGGCTCGCAATTCGATCAACTTGGCCACATCGGGCGGGGCTGGCTGGCAATCGGGCTGCGCCCAGGCGCTGCTCAGGGCCAAGGTCATCGGGCCCAAAAGACGCCAAGGCCGCCCGCCCCTGGTGAACGCAGCCCCGGGGGCGGCCTTGCGCCAGGCGAAGCGAAATCGATTCATGGACAAGCTCCTTCTCGTCGGTTTGATCTGGGGCAGGTCAAGCGCTGGGCTGCACCTCAAGGCGCGTCCACGCCCAGACGCACATTCGTCCACTGCGCATCAAACCCGTTGACGCTGCGCTGCGGCGCTGGCGCCTTGCCTTCAAGCAAGACCCGCAGCCCGGCCAGAGCGCTGTCGATCAGGGGCAGGGGGGCGCTGGCCTGCAGGGTCTGCGCGTAACCCGCCAAGCCAGCGCCGCCCATGATGATGGCGCGCACGCCCGGCACGGCAGCGGCATTGGCGCAGGCTTGACCCAGGCAACGCAGCGCCATTTCGGGGTCGGCCAAGAGCTCGGCCCCACTGGGGGCCACCGTTTCGATGTGTCGCAACTGATCGCCATAGCCCAGCGACTGCGCCAGGCGCTCGAGCATGACGCGCCAGCGCTGACCCCCGGTGACGATGGCAAAGGGCCCGAGCGCGGCCGCTTCAATGAAGGAGGCCTCGGCCAGACCGGTTACCGGGCAGGCGCTGCTCTCGCGCAGGGCAAACAGGCCCGGGTCACCGAAACAGCCAATCAGCACCGCCTGCGGCGCCACCGGGGCGAGTTGCGCGGCCCACACCTCCAGAGCGGCATGGGCGGCCACCGCGTGGCTGGCCTCACAAGCAATGTAGCTGGCGCCAAAGCGGGCGGTGTGCGCATCGAGCTGCCAATCGGGCGGCAGCACCGGCGTCAGGGTCTGCACCAGACGCGCGGTGGTCGATGCGCTGGTGTTGGGATTGATGAGCAGCAGCCTGCGGCTCGGTACATCGGTCATGGGGTAAGTCCTGACTCAGGGGTGACTTGTGGCTTGCACCAAAGATGTGCAAACTTCAGATGGGTGTTTTTGGGTTAATCAAAGACTGATTATTTGATTGAAACGAATACCAAAAGACTGTATGCGGGCGGGTTCAGCGATTGTCCCGGGGCTTTTGCACCCGAAAGAGGCGCCACCCAAGCGCTCAGCCCACATGGCACTGTTCCTGCTAAACCCACGCCAGGGATCAATGACCCCGTAATTCTCTAGCACGCGTCCAATTTTTTTAACACTGCGGAAGGATTTCTCATGAAACGTCGTGAACTACTGGCAGCCGGTGCGGCCGCCCTCGCTGCCCCCTGGGTGCATGCCCAAAGCTCGGCCTGGCCCAATCGGCCGATCCGTCTGATGGTGCAGTACCCGCCTGGCGGTCTGGTCGATACCGTGGCCCGCCTGATGGCGCCACACCTGTCGCAGGCATTGGGCCAGACCGTCGTGGTCGACAACAAGCCCGGCGCCGGCGGCCTGATCGGCACCGACCTGGCCTCCAAGCAGGCTGCCGACGGCTACACCCTGCTGGTCAGCCACGCCTCGGT
>CAYXHJ010000252.1:0-2819 GCA_964464855.1 uncultured Owenweeksia sp.
GTTCCATGGAACGATTTGTGGCCGTTTTGCTGGAGCATTGCGGGGGAAATTTCCCGCTTTGGCTGACCCCCGAACAAGTGGTGGTTCTCCCCGTATCGGAAAAGTACGAAGCTTACGCCCAACAAGTTGCACAAGAGCTAGAAAATGCCGATATTCGCGCCCTCGTTGATGACCGCAATGAAAAGGTCGGACGGAAAATTCGCGACGCCGAAGTCCGAAAGATCCCGTTCATGGTGGTGGTTGGCGAGACCGAACAAGAAGCCGGCAACGTGGCCGTAAGACGCCACGGGCAAGGAGATTTAGGAACGATGAGTGTGCTGGATTTCAGCAACTTAATCAAGTCCGAAGTTGAAGAGCGACTGGCTGCTTTTTGATCAAAAACCTTTGTTTCATTTTAAAACCAACGTCCCCTGAGGCCCAATCGATCCAGAAACTACACCCCGCGCCGCGAACCGGAAGCGCTGCACAAAATCAACGAATTAATCCGCGTTCCGCAGGTTCGTTTGGTAGGGGAAAACGTCGAAGTGGGGGTTTACTCCACCCGCGACGCACTGGCCAAGGCGCAAGCCCTGGAATTGGATTTGGTCATGATTACCGAAAAAGCCGACCCACCCGTCTGCCGCATTGTGGACTACAAGAAGTTCTTGTACGACCAAAAGAAAAAGCAGAAGGAGATCGCGGCGAAAGCGGTAAAAGTGGTCATCAAGGAAATTCGTTTTGGTCCCCAAACGGACGATCACGATTACGACTTTAAAAAGAAGCACGCCATCAAGTTCCTGGAAGACGGGTTCAAGATCAAGGCCTACGTATTTTTCCGCGGCCGGTCCATTGTGTACAAAGAACAAGGTGAAATCTTGTTGTTGCGCTTGGCCCAAGATCTGGAACACCTTGGAAAGGTAGAAGCCCTTCCCCATTTGGAAGGCAAGCGGATGTTCATGATCATCCAACCCAAGAAGACGAAATAATTATCCAATTAGCTGCGAACCCTAATACTTATCTCATGCCCAAAATGAAGACCAAGTCCAGCGCCAAGAAGCGATTCAAGCTGACGGGAACTGGCCAGATCAAGCGCAAGCATGCCTACAAGAGCCACATCTTGACCAAGAAGGCTACGGACCGCAAGCGCCGTCTGACGCACTCCACGTTGGTAAGCCCCGTGGACATGCCGAGTGTGAAAATGCAGTTGTGCATCTGATCGTCGGTAGAAAAAAAATCGAATTGTTCGGTACCCTTTAACCCTGTGCAAACGCCAACCCAAGTGTTCCTGGTGAACCGCGTTGCCAAAAAAGTGAATAGAAATGCCTAGAAGTGTAAATCACGTAGCTTCCCGCGCCCGCCGGAAGCGCATTATGGAAATGGCCAAAGGTTACTACGGCCGCCGTAAAAATGTTTGGACGGTTGCTAAAAACGCCGTTGAAAAAGCCCTTGTTTATTCGTATCGCGACCGCCGTCAAAAGAAACGCAGCTTCCGCGCTTTGTGGATTCAGCGTATCAATGCTGGCGCACGCTTGCACGGTATGTCGTACTCCGTATTGATGGGCAAATTGCACGCCGCCAACATCGAATTGAACCGCAAGGTTTTGGCCGATTTGGCGATGAACCATCCGGAGGCATTTACCGCCGTAATCAACAAGGTAAAGTAAATTAAAATGCGTTCGCAGCGCTGAAAAGCCGCCCAATTGGGCGGCTTTTTTTTTGTGCGTTACTCCGGTTTTTTATGCCGTACTCCGGCGAAAATTCGTGCTCCTACGGCACGGGGATCCTTACGCTTCTAGGCCGTAGAGCAGCCCGTGCGGGGTATCCCAAACCGTCCAGGTGCGGTCTCCTTGGAAATCCCGGCGCACCACCGGGTGGGGGGTGTGAAAATGCGTCGAGCGCAATTGCTCCGGGTAAAAGCACCGGGTGCCGTCCAAGTTCCAGCCGGGCAACGGAGCGTGCAGGAGTTCTTGGGCCGACTCCTCCGGAAGTTCGTTCAAACGGCCAAACAACCTCGCCACGGACCGCGTGGGCGGGTTGCCGTACAAATTCTGGGGCGTGTCCGACGCCACTAGACTTCCGTCCATCAGCACGTCGATGCGGTCCGCCCATTCCAGCGCGTCGCGGATGTCGTGCACCACCACCACTACCGCCCGCTTGCTCTGTACCTGCCAAGCACGCAAATCGTCCAGCAAGCCGCGTTTGGTGTCCGGATCCAAGTGGCTGAAGGGCTCGTCCAGCAACAAAACCTGCGGTTTGCTCGCCCAGGTCTGGGCCAGGGCCAATCGCTGCACCTGTCCGCCGGACAATTGCCCCGTAGGAACGTCTTCTAGGCCGGCAAGTCCTACCGAACGAAGCCATTGGGAGGTCCATCGGGCTTCTTGGGAGTCGGAGTCTGTATGTACGAAGTGAAGCAGGTTTTCCCGAACCTTGCGGAAGGGCATTTGGCCAAAGTCTTGCCGCACCAAGCCAATCCCCGGATGCCCGGGCAGCAGGACGTCCGACTGCGGCGGTAGGAGGCGGGAACGAAAACGCACCTCCCCCTGTTCCGGGGTGAGGTGCGCTCCTAAAATTTTCAAAAAAGTGCTTTTTCCGGAACCGGAAGGCCCTACCACTGCCACTACTTGGCCGGGGTGAAGCGTCCAGTGCCCAGCGGTCAGAACAAAACGCTCGCCGTAGGCGTGGACCAGGTCCCGAACTTCCAGCAGCGGCCGCACGCCTGCTTACAGGTGAATCACCTCTCCGTAGGCGGCTGCAGTGGCCTCCATAACGGCCTCGCTCATGGTGGGGTGCGGGTGCACGGCCTTGAGGATTTCGTGTCCGGTGGTTTCCAATTTGCGGGC
>CAYXHJ010000253.1:0-2763 GCA_964464855.1 uncultured Owenweeksia sp.
AAGCCGGATCCGTTGCTGTTCTTAAATGTAATACCTCCGGCTTGATTGTACTGCAAATTTTAACCCTACTCGAGAATGTTTTTCGTTCGTAAATGTATCAATAAGAAATGAATTTTTAGTAGAATGTTGTCTAGAATTTAAAAATTGCAAAATACCCTAATGCCCGGTTCAGATTTTGCGCGGTAATCGTTCATTGTAAAACTAACGGGGCACTTCGGATACATATTTTCTATGTATCCAATGCTCTTCTCTGGAAGGATAATGAGTCGTATTCCTTTCTCGCGTCACCAAGACTTTAATGAGCGTGCTATCGAGAGAATAATCAAGGATTTTCACTTTTTGACCATTTACAAGGGAACCTCCGGATTTCCAGTTAACAAAGGGGGTACTGCCGTTGATGTAATCCTTGTACTGCTGTAATTCTTTACTGTTTGAAATCTTTCCCAATGTCGGGGTTCTTGATTCCTTTCCCAAACAAATGCTTGCCTCCTTCGCCGATACAATAAGATTCTCTTTCCTCCAAATCATTATTGATGAAACAGCTCCGCCAATAACGGACACTTTGACAACAAAAATCCAAAATCGTTTGCGCAAAATCGGTTTAAAATTCAAACGCATCTCACTCTTCCACTTTTTTTAAACAAATGAGCACTTTAAATTTTATGCCCGACATGCTAATTTCAGGAAGTGCCGCGTCGATTTTCTACAAACCCCGTAGAAACGCCAGAACGTCCACGCCGTCGGCGTAGTCGGTCAGGCCCGGAGCTTGCGTTTGGCCAAAGGCCACGGCCGGGAACGAAGTCCATTCTTGAGGTTGGTCCACCACCAAGCACTGCAGCTGGTCGCGTCGGTCGTCCAACCAGGAACGCAAGGAAGCTTCGTCCGCGTAGCGGTGCCAGTGGAGCACGGCCACAGGGGAGGCCAAGGCCTCGGATTCCCGGAACAGCACAAAGCCGTTTTCCAAAAACGGGTCTTGGTTCAGCATGAATAAGGCGCGGTGGTAGTCGTAGTTGTTGCCGTATTTGTTGTGGTTCACGACGTCGGAAAAAGGCATCCACTCCGCAAATACGCGCTGAATGTCAAAGTCTTGAGGAACGCACAGGTGGCTGACGCTGCGGCACCCCAGGCCGTAGTAATCAAAAACGTCGTGCCCCAGGGCCGCAAGGTGTTCGGGGGTGGTGCCGGCGTGGAGGACGGCCGCGCTGTGGCGCGTGCCGCGAAAAACATGCGGCAGGTGCCCAAAGTAGGCGTCAAAATAGCGACGGCTGTTGCTGCTTCCGGTGGCCAAAACAGCGTCCATGCCGTTGAGGCGTTCCACCCGAAACAGGGGGGCGTCGGGATCAACCTCGCGGAGCACTTCCACCGCGTGGGGCAGCAGGACGGCGTCGTCTGAGCTGGGTTTGAGGTAGAGTGGATGACCGGAAGCGTAGACGCTGAGGACGTCGTGGAGGGCCACCAGGGGCAGGTTTCCAGCGCCGATGAGGCCCACTTTGCGGGGGGGTGTGGGCGCGTCTGGGAGGCCTGCCGACCAGTCGCGCACGGCGGAGGGAAGGAGGGCGGCCGCCCAGGCGGCGGCGGCCCGACGCACTTCGGATTCCGAAAACCAACCGTTTTTTGCCTTCGCCACAACCGCTTGGTCCGCCCAATCCGAGCGCCAATCGCGGAGGGTGTTTCCCAAGTGAATAAGCGCCTCTTGGCGTTGTTGGAGCGTTGCCATCCTTTGTACCTTTGTGCAAAAGTACGCGGAACCATGGCGATTAAAATCACCGACGAATGCATCAACTGCGGCGCTTGCGAGGCCGAATGCCCCAACAACGCCATCTACGAAGGCGGCATGGAATGGCGCTTTGCGGACGGCACGTCGCTGCGCGGATCCGTGGTGGCTCCCAGCGGTGCGCAAGCGGATGCGGACGCCCCTCAGGTTCCCGTAAGCTTTGACGTGTACTACATCGTGACGGACAAATGCACCGAATGCGTTGGGTTCCACGAAACGCCCCAATGCGCTGAGGTGTGCCCCGTAGACTGCTGCGTCCCGGACGAAGATCACGTGGAAAGCAAGGAAAGCCTGGAGAGCAAAAAAGCCTTTTTGCACCAAGACTGATGCACGCCCAACCCGCCGCCGGATTCTTGCGCAACGTTTTGCTGGGATTATCGGTGCTGGGCCTGACCGTTTTTGGCGCCAGCGCCACCCCGCTTCCCTCCCAAAACGCCCGCAACACGCAAAACCCGCAGGACTCGTTGCTGCAGGTGTTGTCCCACACCGGCCCTCGCCTCTTGCGCGCGGAGTGGGAAGTGCAGCGCTTGGCCGCGGCAGACACGTTTCACCAAGCCCTGCGTGCCTACACCGAGTCCAACGGCAACTGGGATCGATTGCGCGAGGCCGTTCCCAACCTGAGCATACTGCCGTCGGACGATAAAAAAGTAGCGCTGCTGACGTATGTGGTTCCCCGAACGGAAGGAACGTACGACCACTTTGGCGTGCTACGGGCGCTAACCGAGCGCGGCACGTGGAAAACCCATTGGCTCGCCGACGGTTGGGCTAAACTGGGTACGGTGGAATACGCGCGGGCAACGGCCACCACCTGGCCCGGAACCTTGGCCTACCGCTTGGTAACGGTGCGCCAGCGCAGCAAAACCCACTATTTGGTGCTGGGTTTTCGGCCGTTGGACGGACGCGTGCACCAAAAAGTAATCGACGTCCTCACGGTGGACCGGAACGGCGATCCGCGCTTTGGCGGTGCCTTTTTTGACGTCAAGAAATTC
>CAYXHJ010000254.1:0-2761 GCA_964464855.1 uncultured Owenweeksia sp.
CTCCTGGTAATAGCTCTTGCGCTGAAACAACGACTACTCAAACCCAATAAGGAAGGATTAATGTATCCCGGTGCGTAGTACAATTGCGAGAAAAACGGATCCTGGGCGTACATTTTGCCTACGCTTAAGAAGGCAAAAAGAAATAAGATGCTTAGGTTTTTCATGTTATCGGATTAAAGTAACGGTACCGTCTTTTCTGATTTTATTTTTTCTATTTTCATCCAATCTTGGAACTCCATTCGGGACTGTGGTTTTTGAACCGTTCCAATTTACAGAAGGTGAATTCACCGATGGAGAATAGAATGAAGCTTCTGCACTCCAGTAATACACATCCTGAGGTAAAGGATTTCCATTTTTATCTTTTCCATCCCAACCCCTTTCTAAAATTGGAGAACCATTGGAATCAAGCTCGGTCGTTTCAAAGAGCAATTGCCCAAAAGTATTGTACACTTTGAAGTGGTAAGATTGAAGATTCACCCCAACTCCATTAAATCTGCTCACTGCAAATGGCCCATCGGGTTGAAACGCATTAGGGAAATAGAGCGCAGAAGGATGAAGACCTAAATAAATCATTTTGTAGATGGAGTCTTCACACAATTCAGGTGTAGTGACTTTTAGTTTTACCTTGATCCAACCGGTGTCTGGAGCGGTAAACATCGGGTTGTAAACAGTATCGGTTGAATAATCGCCAAAATTCCAAAGATGTCCGAGAGGCAAAGGCGTAGATCGAGTGCTGAAATAGAAATTTCGGTGAGGCACAAACTTAATGGAGTCATCCACTACAAAATTCGCTTTCGGTTTTTGGAAGACTTGAATGTATCCGTTTCGGGTTAAGGTATCGTTACATCCAAACTGACCTAATGCAATCATGGTAACGGTGTAAGGCGAATTGGGATAGCTGTAGAAAGCCCTGACCGTGTCTTTGTTGGAAACTGTTCCATTTCCAAGGTCCCAAATCACACCGGTGTAATTCACAGATTGGTTGAAGAAATTCACCGTTAAGGTATCACAACCACGAACTTGATCGGCGGTAAACATGGCCAAAGCCGGCACCCCAATTCGTACCAACTGGGTATCGGCATCGGTACATCCAAAATTAGAGATGGTGGTCAAAATAACTTGGTAAGCCCCATTGCTCGCATAGAAGTGAGTTGGATTATTACTTACCGAATCCAAAGTTCCATCTCCAAAACTCCAAATGAAACGGTATTGTCCGTGAGGGCTGCTGCTTCGATTGGTGAAGGTAATGCTACCAGCTCCCGTACATAGTAAACTATCACTCTTGTCAAAAGCCGCCAAAGGTTTCGGATAAACCCGAACCGTATCCATAAAGGTATCTGGTTTACAGCTGTATTGATTGTTGGCGATCAACATGATTTGATAGGCATTCGGCGAATACATTAAAGTGGTTGAGTAGTTATTGGATGTACTAACCAATGCTCCATTGAGGAACCAACGGTAAATGGTTGATGCCTGTGAAGTGTTGTTCGCAGTAATGTTGAGTGGTTCACAACCATTCTTCACATTTAAAGTGAAAGAAGCTTTAGGATTGGGATGTACCGTAATGGTATCGTAATAGTTGGAATCGCAACCAAAAGCAGAAGTTGCCCGTAGTCGAACGACGTATGACAACGGAATAGTATTGGTTGGAGGAATGGTAAAGGTGTACTGGAATTGGGTGTTGGTAGAAATCAAAGCGCCATTCACATACCACTGATAATTCAATGCTCCAGGACCATTGTATTGGGTTTGATTGTTGAAGTTTACGACAAACGGACCACAACTATCCGTATTGGATGGAACAAAGAAAGGTCGAGGAGTTTCAAACACTTTGACGGGGTATTTCACCGAATCTACGCAACCCAAGGCATTGAACGCATAAAGGGTGAGGTAATAAAGACCGGCATTGTTGTAAACATGGGAAACGGGAGAGCCAACAGCCGTGTTTTGAGGTGAGGAGGGATCGCCGAAATTCCATGAATAGGAGACTGCAAATTGAGAATTGCTTCTTGCTTGAAGCAAGAATGGAGAACAATGTCCGTTGGTATGAATGTTGGTAATCGCCACCGGAATTGGGAGCGGATGAATGAAAATCGAATCGGAAATGGTATCGGAGCAAACCGTTCCATTATTAAATCGGAAAGCAATCAATGTAACTTGATATCGACCTGGAAGTCGGTAGCGGTGTTTAGGATTATTCAAAGCGGAAGAATCTCCGTCTCCAAAAAACCATTTGAAGCCTTGAGCATTTTGACTTGTATTCGTAAATTGAATTGTATCAAAAGCGCAGAAATCCAGTCTTTTAGGATTGAAATTCGCTGAAGGTTTGGGATAAATAACAACATTCAATACAAATTCGGTATCAGAACATCCATTTGAGGCCCTCATCCTTATGGTGTAGTTTCTTACGACAGTATCATTTGGATATTGATGTGAAATGGTATCAGCTCCAGGTTTAAGAAAGGTGATTAAAGATGTTGAATCTCCAAAATCCCAGAAAAAAGTAGTGGCTCCGCTACTCGTATTCAAGAATTTAACTATGTTTCCACCACAAAGGTTTGGACTATTTAGTACGGATACCCCTGATTGAATTGTATTTGGAGTAATGGTTACGGTATCAATCATGGAATCTATGCCACAATCATTAGTAGCCCTTAATTTAATCCAGAATTTTGTTGGTGAGGTAACATAGGGGTAATAACGAATGGGGTCAATGGTGTTGGTTGATGTTGAGAAGGAAGCAGTATCGGCAAACTCCCAG
>CAYXHJ010000255.1:0-2753 GCA_964464855.1 uncultured Owenweeksia sp.
CGACGGTGCACCGCACTGGTGGCAGTGGGAAATGACTGCGCCGGAAATGGACTCACCCAGGCGGTCGTCGAACACAAAGTTTTTGCCGTGGAATTTATTGGGCAGGCCTTGTTCCTGGACCTGTCGGGCATAATCAATGATCCCGCCGTGCAGCTGGTTGACGTTTTTAAAACCGTGGTGCTTGAGGAAGCTGGACGTCTTCTCGCAGCGAATGCCGCCCGTGCAGTAAAGCAAAACCGGGGCTTCTTCTTGGCCTTTGAGCAGGTCCAACACCTCCGGAAGCTCCTCGCGGAAGGTCTCTGCCTGCGGCGTCAGCGCCCCTTCAAACCGACCGATCTCGCTTTCGTAGTGGTTTCGGATGTCCACCACCACCGCCTTGGGATGCTCCATGAGCTCGTTCCACTCGGCCGCCGTGACGTGACGCCCGACGTCGGTAACGTCGTAAGTGCCCAAGGGAAGGCCGTCGGCCAAAATGTGCGGCCGCGCTTTGACTTGAAGTTTTAGGAAGCTCTTGCCGTCGTCCTCCACAGCAATTTTGAGGGGAACGCCCGCAAATTCGGGCCAAGCGTGCAACTCAGCTACAAAGCGGTCCCAGTGGTGCAGGGGCACGTTCATTTGGGCATTGATGCCCTCGTGGGCTACATAAATTCGTCCCAAACACTGCAACGCGTCCCATTGGGCGTACAATCGATCGCGAACCTCGGCCGGATCTTGCAAGTAGACGTAGCGGTAAAAGCTGACGGTGCGCCGGGTAAAGGTTTCCGCATCCAACCGCGCCTGCAGGGTTTCGCGGTTGTATTTGTTGGCCAGATGGCGTCCGGGCTGCGGGAAATTTTCCACCATTTTACAAAGGTACGCCATTCAATTTGAGGAAAATTTGACTTTTGTCAGGTTGCGTGGTGATCTGTTTTGGCGGCTGATTTTTTTGGGTGCTCCATCCGTGGGTTAGCGCATGGAATCCAAGGAATGGGCGGCTTGCCAACCTGCGGTTCGACGTACCTTTGAACCATGAAAGAATTGCCTTGGAAATCCCAACCCGGCCGACCTTTGGTGGTGGCCGGTCCGTGCAGCGCGGAGAGCGAAAGCCAGGTGGTGGAAACGGCCGTTGCACTGGCCGCATCCGGGCGGGTGAGCGCTTTTCGCGCCGGAGTTTGGAAACCAAGAACGCGTCCCGGTTCTTTTGAGGGAATTGGCAGCAGCGCCTTGCCCTGGTTGGTGGCGGCTCGGGAAGCTTCCGGATTGCCCATGATGACCGAGGTGGCCAATGCCCAACACGTAGAAGCGTGTCTGAAAGTGGGTTTGGACGCCGTGTGGATTGGCGCCCGAACCACGGTCAATCCTTTTTACGTCCAAGAAATTGCGGAGGCATTGCGGGGGGTGAACATTCCCGTTTGGGTCAAAAATCCCATCCACTCGGATTTGGGGCTTTGGATAGGTGCATTGGAGCGCTTGGACGCCGTGGGCATTCGGTCTGTGGCCGCCGTGCACCGGGGCTTTTATGCGGATCGCCCGGAACCGTTTCGAAACGAACCCAAATGGGAGCTGAGTTTTGCTTTGCGTTCCCGAGTTCCGGACGTCCCGATTGTCTGTGACCCCAGCCACATTGCCGGAAAGCGGGCTTTGGTGGAACAAGTGGCGCGCACCGCCCAAGACCTGCAGTTGGACGGATTGATGGTGGAGACGCACCCCAACCCAGACAAGGCGTTGAGCGATGCCGCGCAACAATTGACCCCGGACGCACTGGTTTCGCTTTTGGAGGGACTGGACGTTCGCCGCGGTACGCCGGAGGACGCTGACGCCCTACGGGTGCTTTCCGATTTGCGGTCTACCCTGGACGGTTTGGACAGCGAATTGGTGCACCTCCTCCAAGCCCGCATGGATTTGGTGGCCGCTATTGGTCACCTGAAAGCCAAGCACGGCATGACGGTGTTCCAATTGGACCGATTCCAACACATCTTCAAAGCACGCGGCGAAGAAGCCGCCGCATTGGGGGTTCATCCGGCTCTGATCGACGAACTGTTTCAGGTGGTGCACAAGTACTCCGTTCAAAAACAAATAGAAGTGCGCCAGCAAACGCCTATCTGGGGCGAATCGGCTCCGGGATCTGCAGCGCAATGAGTCATTCGGCGGTGGAACGCGTGTGGGTGTGGCCCGGAAAAAGCGGCGTTGGTGCTCCGGTTCCATCTGCTGATGCACTTGGTAACGAAGCCCCGCTGGAGACCTCTGCCTCGGGCTTGGCTCCTTGGGCACACTTAGCCCATGAATTGGGCGGAGAGACCGCATTGGCCCAGGTCTTTTGGCACCGCGGATTGCACCATTTGGCTGCCATTCGTGCGGCGTATCCACCTGTGAATTTAGATACCGAGGCACTGGAGAATGAATTGCAACCGTGGGCGCTGGCAAGCATGGAGTCCGCTGTTTCGGGCTTGTTGGGCGCGCGCGATGGTGGCGAGCTCGTGACGGTCTACGGCGACTACGACGTTGACGGCACCACGTCGGTGGCACTCGTTTCTCATTTTTTGCGCACCAACGGTTGGCGCGTGCGCACCTACATTCCGGACCGCAGCAAAGAAGGGTACGGCTTGGGTCCCATTGGGGTTGAAGCCGCCGCCGCAGGCGGCGGTGCGTGGTTGGTGGCCTTGGACTGCGGCATCAAATCCCACAAGGAAATTGCCTTAGCCAATTCCCTGGGACTTCGCGTGGTGGTGTGCGACCACCACCAAGCTGCTGAGGAAATTCCGTCGGCACTTGCC
>CAYXHJ010000256.1:0-2751 GCA_964464855.1 uncultured Owenweeksia sp.
GGTGATCGCTGTAATTGCGTTGCCGTTGTCCGCACAGGTTACCTACACAGTAGGTTCCGGCACAGGTACGAGTTCGTTCGTGCCGATGTATGCCTATTACGGGTACAACTATACCCAAAGTTTGTATACCCCGGCCGAACTGAATATCCCGGTGGGTACAGTGATAACGAAAATTTCGTTCCTACCCAACACCACCATTGCACCGTCTGCATGGGACCCAAAATGCAAAGATTGGGTCATTTACATGGGCAACACGACGCAGACAACATTTGCAACAACCACCTCTTGGGTTCCAGTTTCAAGTATGACCCAAGTATACAACGGTGTGGTTGGTGCTCCTACAGCAAACCAATGGTTGGAAATTAACCTATCAACACCTTTCGTTTACAATGGAGGTAATTTGGTAATTGCCGTAGACGAAAACACTCCCGGTTATGCAGCCTCCATGACTTGGAAGACGTTTACCGGCGCAACCAATACTTCGATTTATCACTACAGCGATGGAACCAATAACAACCCGGCAGCTCCGGTAGCAGCCAGTAGCCGTACCACTGCACGTCCGCAAATTCGATTGTTTGCTCCTGCCGTATGTACAGGTACCCCGGCAGTGGGAAGTATTGTTGCTCCTGCAATTGCTTGTTCGGGAAGTAACTTCTCTCTTAGCGTAACACCTGATCCTTTTGAATTGGGTTTTCAGTACACGTGGCAATCCTCCAATAGTGCGTCAGGTCCTTGGACGAATGAAGCCGTTACAACGGGCACGGGAACCTTTTCTTTGGCTAGTGGAACTAAATACTACCGACGAACCACAACTTGTTCGTACAACAGTCAATCCGCCACCTCTGCTCCTGTTGCCGTAACGGCAAGTCAACCCTTGTCTGGAACGTATACCGTAGGTGGAGCCGGTTCTGATTTCTCCAACATGACTGCAGCGATGAGTGCCCTTTCTTGCGGCATGACTGGAGACGTTACGTTTAACGTGAATCCTGGAACGTATACGGATGCGGTATCCATAGGAGGGTACAACAACCCAACCAATGCCAAATTGACCATTCAAGCGAATCCGAACAACCCGGGTATCGTTGAATTTACATCAGCCTATACATCTACTAACTACAACTTCGCGTTGAACACTGCGAACAACGTAACGCTTCGCGGTTTGAAAATTACGGGTACAGGAACAGCGTCGGGTCGTTTTATCAACTATGCAGGTTCCAATACGAATATTGTTATTGAGAACTGTGAAATGGTCGGTAACGGCACGTCCAGTCAATACGGTATCTTTTATGCGAATTCCACTACTGCAGATAAATTGGTTGGTACCATTCGCAACAACCAAATTTCTGGAGCTTACTACGGTGTATACTTGAATTTGAACACTGGTGATTATCATAAGGTGGTTAAAAACAACATCACTGCTGCATACTACGGTGTCTATGCTTATGGACGCACGAGTGGAGGTGCCGTTGCTATTGACTCCAACAACGTATTGGTTACCGCTACTGGCGGTGGTGGTTATGGCATCTACGTTTATGGTGGATCAACAACATTGGTTGGTCGCGCATTGATTCGCAGCAACCGCGTTTCTGCGAATTTCTACGCAGTTACTGTTGGCTACACGCGTGCGGCCGCTGTTTCCCCCTCTGAGGTGACCAACAACATTATAACCACCTTTGACGGATCCAACACGAGCACCATGCGTGGCCTCTACTTATATGTAGTGGAGAACATTAATGTTTACCACAATACGGTGGCTGTACAGGGTGGTAGTGCAACAGCCGGCCGAGCGGTGTTCATCAACGGAATCAATAATACAGAAGTTGGCGTCAACTTTGCGAACAACGTAGCGGTCAATTTTGGCCCCGGTCAAGCCATTGGTCACCAATCGTTGTCCTTCCCGGTTTTCACCACCTTAGACAACAACACCTACTACGGTACAGGTGCCAACTTGTTCTACGCGGGAACCAACAAGGCAACATTGTCGGATTACCAAGCAACCTTCACAACCGGGTTCGAAGCAAACTCTACTTTCGGTGACCCCGAATTCTACGGTGCGACGGATTTCCGTGTACAAGGTTTGGCGGTGTCTAATAACGGAACCCCCGTTGGTGTAACCAAGGATTTTTATGGCAACACACGTTCAACGGTTTCCCCCGATCGTGGTGCTCATGAATTCCTATATACCTCGTGCAAATTGCCGGCTAACTTGGCCGTGGCACAGCGCAACGTGAATTCGTTGACTGTTGCCTGGACTTCCAGCAATGCATCACGCATTGGTGCGCAGGTTCGCTTCCGTCCCGTGGGCGGTGGAACCTTCACCAAAACGACGATTGCGGGTACAACTACCTCGTACAAAGCGATGAGCCTTTTGGCCGACGCGAACTACGAGTTCCAAGTTCGTGACATTTGTGCAGTCGGTGACTCCGGACTTTGGACCGATGCATTTGTAGGCCGCACCTTGTGCGCATACACGCCAGGAATCAACTTCGCAGAGGGCTTGAACAGCGCTACTTTGGCTGGTTGCTATACCAATACCAGTGCCGGTACTGCTAAGTGGGAGTACGTGACGAGCGATACCTACGGAGCAACAGCGTCCTCAGAGGGTACAGGATTCTACCGAGTTAACAGCGCCAATAATGTCGCGACAAATCCTTACTTGCTGGAAATGCCGGCGATGAGCATGAGTGCTACGGACCGCAAGCAACTGAGTTTTGACTACTGGGTAGGCGGTGGCCACGCTCCGGTACCGTT
>CAYXHJ010000257.1:0-2736 GCA_964464855.1 uncultured Owenweeksia sp.
CGTCTTCGCGCGGACGGGCATTAATGCTGGTGAAGGGAAGACGATGGAAGAGTTTAAGGGCAAGGAGCGGCGATGAGCAGCCGCCCTCCTTCTATTTATACCAGCAGGCAGGCAACGAAAAGTCTGGCAGCTTCGGCACATTAGTTCGATCGAGCGCGTGCGGGAAACTTTCGATTGGCTTACGCGTACGACTCCGGTCTTTGCGCAGAAGAGTCACTTCCAAGACCGGAGGCACAAGCAGGTCGCCGTAGCCTTGCGGGGTCAGGCAGTTGTTCGGGTGCGCATGCACGACATCGAAGTGCGTGAGCAGTTTCGTGAACATCAGCGAAACAAGCTCGAGTCCCTTTGGCTGCCATAGCTGCTGCAGTTCATGCAGCTCCAGGACGATGATGCGGAAGCGGCGTAGAGTTGCCTGGTCGGTCGATAGCAGTACGCCATATTCTGCTCCCTCGATATCCATCTGTAGCATGAGGTCATCGCCGCTCGGGGCGAGGCGAGCAACCCAGTCATCCAAGGTCATGGTGATGCCTTCCGTCTGGGGGCCAAGGTACTTCTTTTCGAAATGGAACAGCGGTGAACTGACAGGCGGACCTTCCACGGAATAGTCGGCCAGGAAGCAAGGCACGTTGCGTCGGGCGAACTCAGCTTCGAAGTCGGCCGTCTCGGCGACGCCCGGAGAAAATAGCGCGCTGATGCCGGCAAGGTCATCAGGCACCAGATAGCCTCCGTCGCCGTCACCGCCGATGCGGACCAGCGGATGCTCGGTGGCGTGAGGGCGTACCGTGCGCATGAAGGCGCGAACGGCATCATCTTTCGAACGTCGGATGAGCAGGGTATTTCTAAGCCAACCGCTGGAATTCAGTATGGAGCGGAAGCTCATGAGAAAGCAGGGATGAGTATGGAGGATGTCGCAAGGCCGTCCAATTTATTTGGCCTCAGGCCTGCAGCCAGCCTTGGGGTCGCAGGTCGCGGGCGTCGATGCCGCTGTCGGGCTGGAACCAGCGCGCAGGAGTTACGACGACCTTATGCTCCGAAGCGTTGAGCCAGGCGCCCCACCAGGAGAAACTGCTGTTCGCGGTGATGTGGTGAGAGCAACGGGACATCAGCATCAGGTCTTCCATGGCGCTCTTGGTGTGCTCTGACACGAAGCGAGCGTCTGACGGCAGGCTCAGGTTGGCCCTGACCCAGGCGGGGTCGTCCGTGAAGACGCAGACGACGCACGAGCCGGCTTTTTCGGCGATGAGTTGAAGCGCACGCTCATAGTAATCGGCGCCCATGAGGCCATGCACCTTCATGACGGCAGGGTCGGTATAGTCGCCGCGCCGGACGTGCAGCGAGACGGAGGGCTGACCAGGCAGGAGTCGCGCAGCTAGTTCATCGATACCGGCCAGTTTTTCCGCCCGGGGCATGAAGTCGGCGCGGATCTCCGCCGCTGCTCCCGCAAAATAGCGTTCGCTCTGGAAATATCCGTCAATCCGGACCGGCGCACGAGCTTGGAGGATTCGGTCGTCGTAGGCGAAGCTGGCCTCCTTGAAGAGTTGCTCACCCATGAAGATCCGGCGAGCCAAGCGCCTCAGGCGGCTGAAGCGACGCGAGCTAGCTCCGGCCTGCAGGCGGACATGGGTCCCGAGCTGAAAATCCCCTAGCCCATAAGTCCGTTGGCCGTACCGAAGCAACGGGGTGATGTCGGCTGACAGGTTGGCTTTCTCGCGAAGCGCGAGGGCTCGTCCTGCAGCCAGCTGGAACATCTGATTACCCAGCCCACCACTGAGTGTCACGATTACTTCTTTCATGGGTGTTGCCTCTCGTTGTTCACGGATAAGCGTGCCTTATCGTGAGATTATCGGTCAACCACATACAGAGTTGCCGATAGGCATTTACCGATGTTTCATCAGCATGAATGACGAGCCCACGCCCTCCTGGCTACTTCAAGAAGCTTCGATGGAAGCTGGCAGCCCTTTATCAACGGCACTGGCGCAAGAACGAATTCCTCGCCCAGCATCGACTGTGGCTTGCCGCCGAAGGCGACCGGAAGTTGCGTCTGGACTATGATTTGGGTCCGGAGTCCGTGGTCTTTGACGTAGGCGGCTACAAGGGAGACTTCGCGGCGGAGATCCGTGCGCGATTCGGCAGCCGAGTCTGGCTTTTTGAGCCAGTTTCCCGGCTTCACCGCCAATGCCTGACAAGGTTCAAGGACGACCCTTTCGTAGTCAGCTTGCCCTTCGGACTCGGAGACCAAGAGCAGGAACTGGAGATGTATGATGATGCCGACGCTTCCGGCGCCTTCAACCCCGCTTCCGTCGGGCGACCTGTGGAGAAGGTGCGACTTCGCGCCTTTGCCGATTTCCTTGCGGAAACCGGCCTGCCGAAGGTCGACCTCCTTAAGATCAATATCGAGGGCGGCGAGTTCCCCCTGCTTGACCACCTTATCGACAGCGGGCGGATAAAGGATGTCGGCTATGTCCAGGTTCAGTTCCACGATTTTTATCCCGAGGCGAAGACTCGCCGCGAGCGCATCCGTCGGCTGCTGAGCAAGACTCACGTCGAGCAATGGAACTTCCCCTTCATCTGGGAGAGCTGGAAAAGGCGAGGCAAGGGCGACGGTTTTTCCATCCACTCGATCGGTGACAGCCATGGAGGGGGCGTTCATGGGCTGTCCGGCGCCTTCGACCTGGTCGGCGAAGTCACTCCGCACCATCTCGGGCCCCGGTTGATGCATAGCATCGGAAGGGACGG
>CAYXHJ010000258.1:0-2732 GCA_964464855.1 uncultured Owenweeksia sp.
CAGTTATAATTACACCTTGATATGTTCTCTTACCAGTGACAAAGGATGTATTGATGCCGTTCAAAAACTATTCACTATTGGCCCCCGTCCAACAGCTGGTTTTACCATTCCCGCAACCTCTTGTTCGCCAGCAAACCTTTCTGTTTCAGATGCTTCTTCGGGTGGAACAATTTACCAATATTCTGTCACTTCTAATGCTCCTGGTTATATTCCAACCATTGCAGCACCAAGCTCTCAAAATCCAACTATTACCTTCCCTGTGAACAATACTGGAAGTAATATTATTTGTACCATTCAACAAACTGTAACCAATGGTTCTGGTTGCTTCGATATTGCAACTCAAACCGTAACCATTTACCCAAGTCCTGACGCGAGCATCAGTGCCCCTATTTCTATTTGCGCAAACGAAACACTCAACGTTAGTTACAATGGAACGACTCCGTCTGCAAACATCAGCTCGTACAATTGGAGCATTACAACCAATACATCCCCTGCCGCTACCTTGGCCAATTCAAGCTCTGCATCACCAACCATTACTTTCCCAAATCAAATTGGAGGAGCTAGTCAAAATCTAGTTCTGAATCTTGTCCTTGTTTCTTCAAATAGCTGCACTTCTTCGGTTCAGAAAACAATCATCATGAACCCTAGGCCTTTGGTGAGTTTAACAACCACCAGTAATTCCATTTGTGCCCCAGGTTCTGTAACCATTGCCAATACCAATCCATTAAATGGTGCAACCTACCTGTGGAACTACACCACAATTCCTACAACACCAGGAGGGACTATCGGGATTGTAAATACTGCAGCTGCTTCAACCGTTGTCAATTTTGGGGATCGCCAAGGTACAACGGATGATGTTTATACCTTTAATCACCTCGTTATCGATGCTAATGGTTGTAGAAATAGCGCTTTGATTTCGGTTACTGTTCACCCAAGACCTACTGCTATTTTCACTCCTCTTACCGGAAGTGGTTGTAATCCTCAAATTGCAAATTTCTCTAATTCATCTTCGGGCCAAATTCCATTAACTTATCAATGGATTATTGGTGGAACTAACTATACCACTCAAAATCCAACACATAACTTCATCAATTCAACCAACAATAGCATAAACTATAACACACAATTAACCGTTACTTCTGCTTTTGGATGTACCGATGTAAAAAGTGGAACATATACCGTTCATCCACTCCCATCGGGCACCATAACTTTCAATCCGGCAGCTCTTTGCAGTAATAATCCCTTTACCGCAACCATTACTCCTAACAATACTACCGCCTCTTATAGTTATGTCTGGACTAGTGTGGGAACTCCTGCCATTTCCATTGCTTCTCCAAATAGCCCATCAACGCTCATTACACCAGCCAATAACCAATCTGGAAGCAGTTATAGCTATACTTTGAATTGTACTTTGACCAATCTCTTAACCAATTGTGTAGGTATTGTTTCTCAAACTTTTAGCATCGGCCCCCGTCCAACAGCTGGTTTTACCATTCCCGCAACCTCTTGTTCGCCAGCAAACCTTTCTGTTTCAGATGCTTCTTCGGGTGGAACAATTTACCAATATTCTGTCACTTCTAATGCTCCTGGTTATATTCCAACCATTGCAGCACCAAGCTCTCAAAATCCAACTATTACCTTCCCTGTGAACAATACTGGAAGTAATATTATTTGTACCATTCAACAAACTGTAACCAATGGTTCTGGTTGCTTCGATATTGCAACTCAAACCGTAACCATTTACCCAAGTCCTGACGCGAGCATCAGTGCCCCTATTTCTATTTGCGCAAACGAAACACTCAACGTTAGTTACAATGGAACGACTCCGTCTGCAAACATCAGCTCGTACAATTGGAGCATTACAACCAATACATCCCCTGCCGCTACCTTGGCCAATTCAAGCTCTGCATCACCAACCATTACTTTCCCAAATCAAATTGGAGGAGCTAGTCAAAATCTAGTTCTGAATCTTGTCCTTGTTTCTTCAAATAGCTGCACTTCTTCGGTTCAGAAAACAATCATCATGAACCCTAGGCCTTTGGTGAGTTTAACAACCACCAGTAATTCCATTTGTGCCCCAGGTTCTGTAACCATTGCCAATACCAATCCATTAAATGGTGCAACCTACCTGTGGAACTACACCACAATTCCTACAACACCAGGAGGGACTATCGGGATTGTAAATACTGCAGCTGCTTCAACCGTTGTCAATTTTGGGGATCGCCAAGGTACAACGGATGATGTTTATACCTTTAATCACCTCGTTATCGATGCGAATGGTTGTAGAAATAGCGCTTTGATTTCGGTTACTGTGCATCCACGTCCAACGGCTATTTATTCACCAATTGGTGGAGCTTACTGTCAACCACAAACCATTAATTTCACCAATTCCTCTTCCGGACAAACTCCATTAACTTACCAATGGATTATTAATGGAACCACCTATTCTACTCAAAATCCAACGCATACATTTACCAATAGTGGGGTAAACGACGCCATCTACAGCCATCAATTGACCGTTATTTCTGGAAACAATTGTTCTGATTTTGTTACACATCAAATTACCATTCATCCTGATCCAAAATCATTATTTACCGCAATCGACACCATGGCTTGTGCCCCATTCTTAATTAATTCGACGAACATCCATCAAGTATTATATCCTGGCTCAAATGGGATTTATTCTTGGTATGTCAATGATACATTAAAATCTTCTTCCACGACCATTACTC
>CAYXHJ010000259.1:0-2693 GCA_964464855.1 uncultured Owenweeksia sp.
CCGGCGCCCAAACCCATCCCTTGGAAGACTTCAGCCACCAGCCGCGCCCTTCCACTTGCGCCCACAAACGTGCCTGGGCGTCACGCTGAACATGCACCAAGGGGGCACCCGGAAACCGAGCGTAGGCTACCCACTGTGCGCTGCCTGATTCCGTTACGTCGTAGGAATACAGTTGACCGTCTGTGCCGATGCCCAACACGGCTCCGTTGGCAAATGGGCCAGCCACTTCCACCACAAACGTCCCCGACGCACTGTCTAAGGCGTGCCAAGCGTTCGGATCGCTGGGATCCGCGGCGGAAGAACGCTGGTAACGAACGGTTTTATCCCCCAAGGACACCACCAACGTCGTTCCGTTGACCACCGTTCCCAAGCACGCCTGCAAGCGCGGATGGGCCCGCCATCGACCCTCTGGAGAGCGAAAATACAGCCCGTTTTCGCAGGCCACCACCAAGGTGCCGTCGTTCAAACGCTCCAAGTCAAAAACCACCCGACCGCCCGGAAAATCAACCGATTGAAAGCCCCAGGGGGCGGACCACGTCCACAATCCTTTGTTGGACCCCACCCAGGTGCATTGGTGCACCGGATCCCAAGCGGTTTGACCCGGAACCACCGTGAGAAAGCCATTGGAACGCAAATCGGGAATCAAAACGCTGTGGGGGGCCGGTAGCCGCATCAGGGCATCGTCCGTCCACACCAATAACGAGGTGCCCGCTTCGTGAACGGCTCGAACACCGGGCAATAGTTGATTGCGCTCGTCCGTCCACGGATTTCCGTCCGCGCCCGCGAGCCCAAATTCACCCCAAAAAAGCAATTGCGTTTTGTTCCAAGGACAAACCCCGTATCGCTCCCACGGCACATTCACTTCTTCACCCGTCGCCACCCAACGCAATTTGTTGGGGTACGCCGCGGCCGGTGTGCGTTCACCGTTTTGCTCCGCCAAAACCACGGAAAAGCAAGGCTCGTTGGGACCGATTCGGTTCCACTTTTTTCCGTTCCAAACCAGCAATCCCTGTTGGGTTGCAACGTACCATTTCCCTTTGAAGTGGGCCAGAGATTCTCCCTTTGCGCCCGCGGGGAGTGGAATGCGCAACCAACGAATCTTTTCGGGGGCGTTTGATTGGGAGGCGGGATCCGATGCGCGCTCGCGGGGGTTGTTCCGCTGTTCCAACACGAGAAATCGATCGGACAAAAATCCCAATCCGCCGGGGGATGCCGCCGCATCCACGTACCGATGCGCGCCCAGCCCTTTGCGAAATGCCCACCGACCGTTCTCCCAAGCAGCAATTCCCTTTTCCGTGGCCGCAAAAAGGACGGGTGGGGTGCGAACGCCCTCCGTACTGCTGTTTTTTCCTTCCACCAATCGGTAAACCACCGGCGAGGGCAAACCGTCTGCCACCCCGTACCGTCGTTCTTTACCGGCATAGCGCGCGGAGACTCCCTGCCCTTCCCACGCCACCCACAGCGTGCCGTCTATCGTTTCCAGAACGTGCTTGGCCGTGCCGGACACCCCGTCTTCCACGCGCACTTCCCGTCCGGTAAGCCCGGCGGCGGCATGCGGCAATGGAAAGGTTCCGGCATACGAAAAGTCCGCAAAGATTGTACTCACCTGGTTGGGGAGTACGGTCAACCCGGTCACCGGCATCGGAGCCAGCAGGGCCATCCCCAAGGCCAACACCGCCCACGCACGGCGGGCAGGCACCGCTGCGGAAGCGCGAACGGTTAGCGAAACGAGCGTTGGAAGGACCATACTCCAAAGGTGCACTCTTTTTTTGTTTCAAACGTATGCAAGTGCGTGAACTACGGCTAGCGGCGATTTTGCGTCCGACGTTTGCCTCGTGATGCCCAAACTAGGACCATGGTACCCCACTACGCACACCTTGCTCATCCTGTTCTGGCTTGGCGCCGGAAGAGGGTCCTCATTATCCGCCCAGTGGTCTCCGCACTACCCACAGCTACACCCCACATTGGGACCACCCGGCGCCACGAGCCTAAATTGGTTGGGTTGGACGCAATGGGGGGCTCCGCCCGGGCACTTCCAATGGACGTGGCGGCAAGGCCATTCGTGGGGTTGGGAAGTGGCCATAGACGCCTTTCTGGCACCGCGTGCCGCGGCGTGGGGCTCCGCAAACCTGGCCAATGGGTGGCGCGCAACGGGTGGATTGAGTTGGCAGAACAACCGCATAGATCCCTTTGTCGCGGCAACTCGGGAGCACCCGCGGTACCGGGCTCATGCGTGGGCCGGCTGGACTCCGACGGGTCCCACCGGATGGTTTTATGGCGAATACCGCCCCGGCGGACGTTGGGTAACGTGGGGCCAGTGCGAACTGCTCCCCGCAGGCTTCCCGACCGTTTGGACCCTCGGCGCTCGGTGGAAAAGCAACCGCCAAAACGTTGTGGCTGCTTTATCCCGCGGGGGTGGGATGCAGTTGATGTGGGAATCCACCGCGTGGAACGGCGGGGGGCCAACGGCCTCCACCTCCTGGGGATGGTCTGGTTTTTTGGGATGTTCGGCGGGCTGGAAGTGGCCGGCCAACCCGCCTGCTGGGAAGCAACGGAAGTGGTTCAGCGGTGGTCCGAACGCAACGCACCCGTGACGGAAGCGGCAATAGATTCGGTACGGGATTTGCTGCTGCAATGGGAACGCGCACCATTAACCCTCAATGCCCTGACTCCAGCGGCATGGGTAGACTTGC
>CAYXHJ010000260.1:0-2686 GCA_964464855.1 uncultured Owenweeksia sp.
CCGGCGTTTGCGGCAATGACGACCACACCGGCAAACAACCAGCGAAGCTGCTGGTCTTTAATTAATTTCCGAAGGAGAGAAATCATGACAATCGCCGTGGTCAGGTTGTCCAAAACGGACGACAGGAAAAAAGTCATTAAGCTCACCGCCCACAGCAAAACCACCGGGTTATTGGTTTTCAAACGGCTTGTGATCACGCTGAAACCTTCGTGCGCGTCCACCACTTCCACAATGGTCATGGCGCCCAACAAAAAGAAAAGGATGCCCGCAATTTCACTGACGTGTTCCAACAGCAAAGGCTCCGCGTGGTGGATGTCTGCTCCGCCCAAAATGTAGGTAGTCCAACACAGTACGCCCGTCACCAAGGCCGCAGCGGCTTTGTCTATTTTCAGGTTGTGCTCAAATACGATGGCTGAGTAGCCCAGCAAGAAAATCCCGATAATTAGGCCGTAAATCATGGCTGATTTTTTTTGAATTTTCCCAAAGATACTTGAGAAACCAAGGCGCCCATGGAACAATAGTGTTTTTTTTGTGTTACGGCGCGTGGGCTGAATGGATGTCTTTTTAAGAGTCTAATTTCCAGAGTGTTCCCGCCGAATGGTCCCATCCCGCGCCCGTCACCGACGCCAGCACGTTGTTTTCTCCGCGCATTTTTAAAGCCGCCAAAAGGGCAAAGGCTGCGGCTTCCTTGAAATTGGATCGGTGCGCGTCCAAAACTTCCAGCGGGCGTAGGGCCTGTTGCTTCAACTGATTCACAAAAAAGGTATTGTGTGCCCCGCCGCCGCTCAGCAAGGCGGTACCCGGAGGCCCCAAACGCAAATCGTTGGCCACGCGGGATGCGGCATGTTCGGTACAGGTGCGCAATACGTCGGGAAGGGGGTGCTGGGCCAGGGCCTGCTCCACCAGGGGTTTCCAATGCCGTTCGACGTCTTCCCGCCCCAAGGATTTTGGAAACGGTTTTTGGAAATACGGCAGGGATTCCAGTAGGGAGTACAAGGAGGGGAGGAGGGTGCCGGAGGCGGCAATGCCGCCGCGGTGGTCAAAAGGAAGTCCCAAGCGCTGGGCCAGTTCGTTGGCCACTATGTTTAAAGGAACCACGTCCCAGGCACGGCGAAGGCCGTCGACCTCGCAGGAAGTATTGGCAAATCCACCTAAATTCACGCAGTGGGCGTAGGTGCCAAATAGGAGCCGGTCCGCAATGGGCACCAGAGGCGCGCCTTGGCCGCCCAGAGCCACGTCGTACACCCGAAAATCGCCCACAACGGCACCGGGGAGGTGTGCCCCCATTTCCGGCTCGTTGCCCAATTGGTAGGTAATCCCTGCGTGGGGCTGGTGGTGCACGGTGTGGCCGTGGTGGCCCACAACGTCCGGGAACGGCAGGTGCTCCTCGCGGAGAAACCTATGAAGTTCGGCATTGCACCAGGTGGCGTATTCGCGGGAAAGCGGTCTCAGTTCCCCAACGGGTTGGGTGTAAGCCATGGGTAAATCCCGCTCCCAGCGGGTGCCGGCATAAGGAACGGTGCGTCCGGGGCCCCATTCTACCTCCCATGCTTGGTCCGACTGAGGAAAAAATCGAACCCACACCAAATCCAAACCGTCGAGCGAGGTTCCGGACATGGTCCCCACCGCGGTAAGACTGGGTTGCGTTTGCATTGTTTTCACCTCCCAAAGATGCGCGTTTGCACGCTACCTTTGCACCACTCAGAAATCAAATTCCAGAGCCATGCATTTTCAACTGACCGAAGAGCACGAAATGATCCGCCAAGCGGCGCGTGATTTTGCCCAAGCAGAACTACTTCCCGGCGTCATCGAGCGCGACGACGAGCAAAAATTCCCCAAAGAGCAAGTGCGCCAAATGGGCGAACTGGGCTTCATGGGCATGATGGTGTCCCCCGAATACGGAGGTTCCGGCATGGATACGCTGAGCTACGTCTTGGCGATGGAAGAAATTTCCAAAATCGACGCCTCCGCCAGTGTGGCCATGAGTGTTAACAACTCCCTTGTTTGCTGGGGATTGGAGAAGTTTGGCAACGAAGAACAAAAGCGCAAATACCTCACGCCCCTGGCAAAAGGTGAAATCATCGGTGCTTTTTGCTTGAGCGAGCCAGAGGCCGGATCCGACGCTACTTCCCAACGCACCACGGCCGTGGATTGTGGCGATCACTACCTTTTGAACGGCACCAAAAACTGGATCACCAACGGAAATTCCGCCAGCATTTATTTGGTTATTGCCCAAACCGATGTGGCCAAGGGACACCGCGGCATCAACGCTCTGATTGTGGAGCGCGACATGCCCGGTTTTGTGGTGGGCAAGAAAGAACAAAAGATGGGCATTCGTGGGTCCGACACGC
Organism: uncultured Owenweeksia sp.; assembly: GCA_964464855.1. GTDB lineage: Bacteria > Bacteroidota > Bacteroidia > Flavobacteriales > Schleiferiaceae > CAMDTE01. The sequence continues at coordinate 2,352 of CAYXHJ010000260.1, forward strand.
ATTCGTTGATGTTCACGGACGTGAAGGTTCCCAAGGAAAACCGCATTGGTGAAGACGGATTTGGTTTCAAGTTTGCCATGAAGACGTTGTCAGGCGGCCGAATCGGCATTGCCGCACAAGCGTTGGGTATTGCGGCTGGTGCCTTGGAGTTGGCCACTAAGTACGCCCAGGAGCGCAAGGCGTTTGGCAAAGTCATCGCTGACCACCAAGCCATTGCCTTCAAGTTGGCGGACATGGCTACCCGCGTGGAGGCCGCACGTTTGTTGGTGTACAAGAGTGCATGGTTGAAAGACCAAGGTTTGCCTTTTGACAAGGAGAGCGCTATGGCCAAGCTG
>CAYXHJ010000261.1:0-2684 GCA_964464855.1 uncultured Owenweeksia sp.
GTCGCAAGGTGTTTGTTTTTGCACAAGACTTCACGGTATTGGGCGGATCGTTGGCGGAAGCACACGCGCAGAAAATTTGCCGCATCATGGACCTGGCTATGGACAATGGGGTTCCCGTCATCGGACTCAACGATTCCGGCGGTGCACGCATCCAAGAGGGCGTTGTTTCTTTGGGCGGTTACGCAGATATTTTCTACCGAAACACCCGCGCCAGCGGCGTCATCCCCCAGTTGAGCGCCATTCTGGGCCCGTGTGCCGGAGGAGCTGTTTATTCCCCCGCGCTGACGGACTTCATCGGCATGGTGGAAGGCAGCAGCTACATGTTTGTTACCGGCCCCAACGTGGTTAAAACGGTCACCCACGAGGAAGTCACCTCTGAGGAATTGGGCGGTGCCTTTGCGCACGCCAGCAAGAGCGGCGTCACGCATTTCACCTACCCCAACGAGCGCGAACTGCTGGACGGATTCCGTACGTTGCTGTCCTACCTTCCGCAGAATTGCCAGGAACTGCCGCCGCGGTTGGACTACATCCCGTCCGACGAGTCCCGGCCGGCCTTGGATACCGTCATTCCTGATAATGCCAACGCCCCCTACGACATGCGCACGGTCATCGATGGGTTGGTGGACGACGCCTCTTTCTTTGAAGTGCACCGCGAATTTGCGGAAAATATTGTGGTGGGATTTGCCCGACTGGGCGGTCGCTCCATTGGCATTGTAGCCAATCAGCCGGCCTTTCTCGCTGGGGTCTTGGACATCAAGTCCTCCCAAAAGGCAGCGCGTTTTGTGCGTTTTTGCGACGCCTTCAACATTCCTTTGCTGGTGTTGGAAGACGTTCCTGGCTTCCTGCCCGGAACGGACCAAGAGTGGAACGCCATCATCACCAACGGCGCCAAACTGCTCTACGCCTTTGCGGAAGCTACCGTCCCACGCATTACCGTCATTACCCGCAAGGCCTACGGCGGCGCGTACGACGTCATGAACTCCAAGCACATTGGGGCGGACCTCAACTTTGCGTGGCCCACGGCAGAGATTGCGGTCATGGGTGCCAAAGGTGCTGCGGAGATCATCTTCAAGAAGGAAATTGAGGCCAGCAGCAACCCTGCCGAAACGTGGGCGCAGAAGGAAGCCGAATACGCCGAAGCGTTTGCCAACCCGTACGGCGCCGCTGCGCGCGGTTACGTGGACGAGGTCATCCTCCCCAGCCAAACGCGCATTCGGTTGTTGGAGGCTTTTGCGCTTCTGGAAAACAAGGCCGTCAAGAATCCGCGCAAAAAGCACGGAAACGAGCCGCTTTAATGGACATGCTCCAATCCGGAATTGCCTGAGAATTAGAGGCACATTTGGGAATTGGGTTAACTTTATTGTGTGGCTATACGATATTACCTTGCCGGTTGCGCACTGAGTGCAGCGTTAACCGCATCCGGTCAGGCCGGAAACCGCGATCTCTCGTTCTTGGTTGGGACCGGCGCCAACCAAGCCGTGCGCAACCTGCACGTGGACGCGTCGGACCGAATCTACGTTACGGGCGAATTTACCACCTTCAACGGTGCTTCTGCTTTGAGAACCGTTCGGTTGTTGCCCACCGGAAGTACGGATCCTACGTGGCTGGGTTCGCAAAATACGGGTGTGGACGGCCCCGTGCGCGGCAGCGCGCTTCAATCCAACAAGCGTTTGTTGATTGGTGGCTTATTCAACAACGTTCAAGGGGTTGCGCGAAATAACCTGGCGCGGTTGGATTCCAACGGTGCTTTGGACCCAACCTTCCAAGTGGGTACGGGAGCGAGCAACGAGATTACCGGTATTTCGGAGGCCAACGGCCGAATCGCCATTACAGGTTACTTCAGTCACTACAACGGCACCCCGGTGCCCACGTACGCCGTTTTGACGTCTTCCGGTGCCCTGGATCCTTCCTTCAGCTACCCGTCCAGCACTCCGCTTACGCGTTGCGTGTTGGTTCGACCCAACCACCAAGTGTACGTAGGCGGAAGCTTTAACTTGTTTGGGGGCGTTGCAGCCGGCCGCCTGGTGCGCCTGCTCGGTAACGGGACTTTGGACACCTCTTTTCACACGTCTGTCGGCTTCAATGGCCCTGTGGAAGTCCTGCTGGAGCAGCCGGACGGCAAACTTTTGGTGGGTGGAAGTTTCACAACCTACAACGGACAGCCCGCTGTGCGCATCGCTCGACTTTTGTCCAACGGCAATTTGGACCCGACTTTTACCCCAGGAGCGGGTGCCAACAGCACCGTACGTGCATTGGCATTGGACGGTCAAGGACGCATTGTGGTGGGCGGACAATTCACCACCTTCGACGGTGCGAGTCAACCTTTTCTCGTGCGCTTGCTGTCCAACGGGGTTCGGGACCACCCAACCTTTGTGGTAGGTTCGGGATTGAACGGGAATCCCCATGCTGCAGCGCATCAATCCAACGGGAAAATTATTTTGGGTGGGGTCTTCACCCAATACCAAGGGCTTAATGCGGGTCGTATTCTCCGACTCCTCACCAATCCGTGTGTTCCCGCTGGTTCACCTGTGGTACAAGTGGCGTTCAATGGCTCGTGCCCCGGAGATACAGTACTCCTAACTGCATCGGGTGCCCTGAACCAAAGTGCCCAATGGACGTGGTACACCGGCAGTTGCGGGGGAACCGTGGTGGGCCAAGGTGCGCAGCTCAAAACCGTCCTTGCG
>CAYXHJ010000262.1:0-2664 GCA_964464855.1 uncultured Owenweeksia sp.
CCGCGGCCAAGACGCTGGACTTTGCGGTGACCACGGGCAATGTGAGCTTTGCCACCGAAGCCAAGATGAGCTCGGGCGACGCGATGACGGCCCGCGTAGGTACTGGCAATGTGACTTTCGCTGACAAGGCGGAGATGACGGCGGTGAAGTCGCTGGCACTGGATGTCACGACGGGCAATGTCACGCTCTCCTCACAAGCCAAGTTGACCTCGGACGACGCCATGACCGTGTCGGTGGGGACGGGCGATATCCTTTTGGATCATGCTCTGTCCTCCGCAGACAAGCGGATGCAATGGACGGTGGGTGCCGGCGATGTGGTGCTGACGGCTTCGACCGTTGCCAACGGTTCCGACAGCATGCGCTGGCAAATTGGTGGCGACGTCACATTGGAACAAGCCAGTTCGCTGACCTTGAAGGGCATCACCGATGTGTCATTGCAAGGTGATTTCACGCTGAGTGAGAACTCTTCCGTCAGCAGTGTGGGCCGCTGGAGCCTCGCGGCTTTGGGCAATGTGGAATTGAATGACACCAGCTTGTGGGCTGTGCAAGGCGTGCAAAACCTCTTGGTGGGTCAGAACTTCCAGTTGCATTCCCAAGCCTCTGTCTCGGTGACGGGCAGCATGCTGGGCGCGGTTGGGGGTGATGTGCTCTTGCCTGACCAAACCCAATGGCAAGTGTCACAGGACTTGAGTTTGGCGGCCAGAGGTTCGGTGCTGATGCGCGATTCGGCGCAAGTCACTGCACAAACATTGCAATGGGATGCCAGTGGCCAAATGCGCTTGCAAGACCAGGCGCGACTGCGTGCGGAACAAAATGCCGACCTGGGTGTCGGTCGTGTCTGGACCTTGTCTGCAGGCAATCAAGTGCTGGCCTCAGACGCTGGGCTGGCAAGCCATGTGGTGCGCATGGCTTACTGGCCGGCAACCTGGACCTTGCAGGTCCAGAACCAAGCTGGCGTCAAAACCCTGCCAGCGGCTGGCTTGAGCTTGACACAGCAGGCCTTGTTCGATGTGGGCCAAGACGCGTCAGTGACAGTTCGCGGTGGCAATGCCTCGCAAAGCGACGAGTCCACCCTGATCCGCGCCGGTCGTGACCTGCGCACGGATGTCAGCGGCAATATCTTGTTGGACCTGGTCCAGGCAGGACGAAGCGCTACCTTGATTGCGGGCGATGCGATTCTGGACAACAACCAAAAATTCGAGACCAGTCGACGCGAATCGGCCTTGGTGGTTACCCAGTTGTTGAACCTGCAAGCCGGCAAAGGTGTGGGCACGGTGTGGGATTCCACGGGTGGCAACCTGGATGTTGCCGCGGACGTGATCAATGCCAGCAACACGGTTTTAGGCGGTATCAATATCCAGAACACTCGCGGCTTCACCGTTGGAAACCAGGGCATCTGGAACACGGGTAACGACGATGTCGTGTTGGTCAGCAGCGGTAGGATTGTGTCAAGTGGCGTGGCTTATGTGAAGCAGGTCACGCCCAATGCGGCAGCTGGCAGAGCGCTGAACCAACCGGCCCAGCGGATTGTGGTTGTTCAATTGGCGGATACAGAAGTCATGGCCATGGGCATTGGCAACACCACGCCCCAAACCGCTTCCTATTTCACCTCGCCGCCGATGCTCTTGGACTTTGCCAAGCAAAACGACAAATCGGTGCGGGAGGATCCGCTCAAGCCCGTCAGCAAAACTGCGCTGTCGATCGCCAATGACTCGCTGTTGAATTTGTCGCCATCGTTGCTGTCAGAGCGCAGCACCCGAGACTCTGAAAAGTCCCTTGTGCGCGATTTGACCGATGGTGGCGCCAAATTGCCCATGATTGTTCAGCCCATGCAGATTGTGGGATCCAAGCTTCGGGCGCAACCGGACAGCATTCTGTCCCAGGTGGGAATCAATGAAGCGGGCGGCCTCTTGAGCTCCAACTTGACGCCCAAGATCAACGCTCTGAAGTCAGAGATTTCGGGAACGCCAACGCCGTCTACCGAGGCCGCACCGTCCAATGTGAACCTCTCCACGCCCGGCCTGGTCACGTCACCGGCGCCGAGTGTGTCCGTGCCTTCGGGCACCCCCGCTGGGGCTGAGCTGCAGTTGCCTGGGGTAGGTTCGCAGCCTGCAGGCACGGCAGTACCGGTTCCCTCAGCGCCGGCACCTTTGCGCGAGAATACGCCCGCTGAGCCAGCACCGACCAGCTTCTTTGAAGACGATGCACCCGAGCAGATGGCGCAAGCCCCTGTCCGAGCCAGCTTCCAGCGTGTGATGAGCATGGCTGACGATGCTTTGATGGAAGACTTGCTTTGAGTCAATTCAGCCTAAAAATTAACCAACCAACCTAAAGGAAAACCATGAGTACCAATGACAAAAACATCAACGAGCAAACTGAAATTGTTCAGCCCAGCATGGCACCCATGCAAGACGCGGAGCGCCAAGTGCGTGTTCGCTTTGACGACCGCAACATGGCCAGCCACTATGCCAACGTGGCCAACGTGGGGATGAGCAAGGATGAGGTCACTGTTTTGTTTGGCACCAACCAAACATGGGGCACGATTGGCGAGGAGATCGTCATCTCCTTGTCTTCCCGCATCATCATGACGCCCTCTGTGGCCAAAAACTTGACGGAAACGCTGCAGCGCGTCTTGCAAGAGTACGAGAAAAAGCTCGGAAAAAT
>CAYXHJ010000263.1:0-2631 GCA_964464855.1 uncultured Owenweeksia sp.
TTGTGCACGGCACCACCATCACGGTGATGAACGCCGCCCGAAAATTCACCAAGGGCCCCTTGGAGGGCAAGTTGTTTGTAACGGCTGGGCTGGGCGGCATGAGCGGCGCGCAACCAAAAGCCGCCAAAATTGCCGGTTTGGTGAGCATTACCGCGGAAATTAACGCGGCCGCGGCGGAGAAACGCCACGCCCAAGGTTGGGTAGACCGGCTGGTGTACACCGCGGACGAAGCCGTGGATTTGGCCTTGGAGGCGCAGTCCGTGCGCGGAAACACCTCCATTGCCTTTGTGGGCAACACCGTGGACCTGTGGGAAAAACTGGTGGAGCGCAACGTGCACGTGGACCTGGGATCGGACCAGACTTCCTTGCACAATCCGTGGGCAGGCGGATACTACCCGCAGGGTTATACCTACGAGGAATCCAACGAATTGATGGCGTCGGACCCGGAGAAATTCCGGACGGAGGTGCAAGCCACCCTGCGCCGGCACGTGGCCGCCGTGAACACCCTGCACGCCCGCGGCATGTACTTTTTTGACTACGGCAACGCCTTTTTGCTGGAATCCAGCCGGGCGGGCGCAGACGTTATGGCAGAAAACGGCCTGGATTTCTCCTACCCCAGCTACGTGCAAGACATCCTGGGGCCCATGTGCTTTGACTACGGGTTTGGCCCGTTCCGGTGGGTATGCGCCACGGGAAATCCGGACGACTTGCGCACCACAGACCGCATTGCCGCAGAGGTACTCCGCACCCTGGCGGCGTCGGCCCCGGACGACATCCGCTTGCAAATGGAAGACAACCTGCGCTGGATTGAACAGGCGGAGGAAAACCGTTTGGTGGTGGGCTCGCAAGCGCGCATCCTCTACGCAGACAGCGTGGGGCGCATTGCTCTGGCGCGCGCCTTCAACGACGCCATTGCCCGCGGCGAATTGGGTACGGTAATCTTGGGACGGGACCACCACGACGTCTCCGGCACGGACTCTCCCTACCGCGAAACCTCAAACATCTACGACGGGTCGCGTTTCACGGCGGACATGGCCGTGCACAACGCCATAGGGGATTCCTTCCGCGGCGCCACCTGGGTCAGCCTGCACAACGGAGGCGGCGTGGGCTGGGGCGAAGTCATCAACGGCGGCTTTGGCCTGGTTTTGGATGGCTCGGAAGAAGCAGACCGCAAACTGGAAACCATGCTGTTCTTCGACGTCAACAACGGAATCGCCCGCCGCGCCTGGTCCCGAAACCCAGAAGCACTGATTGCCATTGGGCGCGAATTGGAACGCACGCCGCGCTTAAAAATCACCGTACCGCAAATTGCAGACGCGTCCCTTGTGCGCAACGCCCTCAACTCCGTAACTTCACCGGCATGAGATTGATCTTTACCTCCTTGGCCGCAGCCACCTTGATGCTTGCCGCCTCCTGCACCTCCTCCGAAACCACGCCCACCGGCGGTGCCGACGGTTTGAAAATCGCGTACGTCCGCGCGGATTCCTTAACCAAACTGTACGACTACCACCGCGAATTGACGGAGAAGTTTGAATTGGAAGCCAAAAAAGTGGAAGCCGAATTGGTGCGCGGGCAACAGAACCTGCAAACCGAGTACGACATTTTGGAAAAGGCTGCACCTTCCTTGAGTCCCGTTCAATTGCAACGCGCCCAAGCTGATTTTCAGCGCATTCAAATGAATTACAGCCGCATGGAGCAGCAGCGCACCGGCGAACTGGCGGAAAAGGAAGCCGGCCTGAACACGCTGATCAAGGACCAAATGGACGTGGCGCTGAAAAAACTGGCGGAAGAAAAAGGTTACGACTTGGTTTTGGTCTACGAAACCAACGTCCTCTACGGCTCGGACAAATTGGACGTCACCCAAGAGCTGGCCGAGGTCTTGAACAAAATGGACCGTCCGGAACCCAAAAAAGACAACAACAAAAAATAAGCCCCGTACTACGTCATGCGCCTATTCTCCAAACAGACCGCACGCTGGTCTTCCCTTTTAGCGGCTACCGCCCTTCTGTTGGTGGCCTGCGAACCCGAAGTTTCTGTTGACCCCCGAACGGATTACTGGGCCGGCACCTGGACCTGCAACGAGCAGACCGGAGACTTGGCCCCCCAAGTGTACACGGTTGAGGTGGATTTGGGTGCCGATCCGGACGGTGTTACGCTCTCCGGCCTGTACAACCAAGGGTTGAACTTCACGGCCGTCGGAACCGTAAACGGAACCACCCTGACGGTCCCCGAACAAACCGTCAACGGTCTGACTTTGAGCGGAAGCGGTACCTACTCCATCTTAACCGACCGCGTAACCTACACCCTGAACATCAACGACGGGGGTTCCACGGATTTCACCACGGGAACCTGGACGCGGTAAGGAAAAACGCGCTGGCGCACCAACAAAAAGGGGCGGCCTCTGCGAGGCCGCCCCTTTTTTCGTTCCGGCCGGGGCCGGAATTTTAGGCAAATCAGGCGTTGACCGCGTTCTCCTGCAGGTGTGCTCGGGAAATGACCACGCGTTGGATTTCTGAGGTACCCTCGTAAATCTCCGTGATTTTGGCGTCGCGCATGAGGCGCTCTACGTGGTACTCCTTCACGTATCCGTAGCCACCGTGCACCTGAACCGCTTGCGTCGTTACCCACATG
>CAYXHJ010000264.1:0-2621 GCA_964464855.1 uncultured Owenweeksia sp.
CGACCTTCGGGTTATGAGCCCGACGAGCTACCAACTGCTCCACCCCGCGATATTGTGCTGCAAAGATACGTAATTGTTGGTTATATCAAAATATTATTTCAATGATTGGTTCCCGCGCGTCCTTTGCGAATAAAATCGGGCCAACCCGCGAAAAATCCCGACCTTTGCAGGATGCATCGGTCGGGATTTGTCAATTTAATCGGTCACCCCAACGTGGGGAAGAGCACGCTTGCGAACGCCCTGCTGGGCGAGCGTTTGAGCATCATATCGCCCAAGGCGCAAACCACGCGGCACCGCATTTTTGGCATCCTGAACGGGGTTTTGCCACTGGATGCAGGGATTCACGCCCGCGAGGAGGCGCTGGAACCGGCAGAGGTGGTGTCCAATACGGCCGCAGCGGGCACGCCCTATCAGCTGGTACTGTCCGATACGCCTGGGGTTTTGAAGCCGCAGTCCGCCTTGCAGGAGACAATGCTGGAGGCGGTTCAAGGGGTGTTTGAGGATGCCGACGTGTTGTTGTACGTGGTGGAATTGGGCGAGGGGCCGTTGCGCGACGAGCGCTTGTACCGAAAAATTGCGGACAGCGACGTGCCCTTGGTGCTGGTTTTGAATAAAATCGACTTGCACGATCAGGCCCGCCTGGAAACCGAATTGGCCCTGTGGCAGGAGCGGTTGCCCCGAGCAGAGATCATTCCCATCAGCGCCCTAACCGGGTTCCACACCGACTACTTACTGCAACGCCTGGTGGCCTTGGTGCCGGAGTGTCCGCCCTACTTTGAAGGCGACGCCCTCACGGACCGCAGCGAGCGCTTTGTGACGTCGGAAATGATACGGGAGCAGGTTTTGCACCACTACGACAAGGAAATTCCGTACGCCGTGGAAGTGGGCATTGATTCTTTTGTGGAGGAGGAGAACCTCATCCGCATTCGCGCCCTGCTCTACGTGGCCCGCGAGTCGCAAAAAGGCATTTTGATTGGGCACAAGGGAGCCATGCTGAAGAAAGTGGGTACCGGTGCGCGCAAGCAAATGGAGGCCTTTTTTGCGAAAAAAGTTTATTTGGAACTGTTTGTTAAGGTTGCCGCCGACTGGCGCAACGACCGCAAGCAATTGAAACGATTCGGATACGAATGAGTGCATTAGTTGCGATAGTAGGACGCCCCAATGTGGGCAAATCGACGTTGTTCAACCGCTTGGTTCAGCGACGCGACGCCATTGTGGATCCCGTTGCGGGCGTTACCCGGGACCGGCACTACGGACACGTGGACTGGAACGGTCGGGTTTTCAGCGTGGTTGATACCGGCGGTTATGTAGAAGGTTCCGACGACGTCTTTGAAGGCCAGATCCGTCGGCAAGTATTGGCGGCTTTGAGCGAGGCCAGCATGGCGGTTTTCTTGGTGGACGTGGAAGACGGCATTGCGGACGACGACAAAGAAATTGCGCACATTCTGCGGAAATCCAAATTGCCCGTTTTGCTGGTGGTCAACAAGGTAGACAACCACCAACGCGCGGCCATGGCCGCGGAATTCTACGGCCTGGGCTTTGGCGACCCCTTCACGGTGTCTGCCATGAACGGATCCGGAACCGGCGACGTTTTGGACGCCATTTTAGCCAAGCTTCCCGAAGAGGACACCCGTCCGGAAACGGAAAATACGGAAGATCCCTTGGGTCATTTGCCCAAGCTGGCGATTGTGGGCCGACCCAACGTGGGCAAGTCCAGCCTAACAAACGCCTTGTTTGAAGAGGAGCGCAGCATCGTGACGGAAATTGCAGGCACTACCCGGGACACCGTCAACGCCCGTTTCACCAAATTTGGCTTTGACTTTGTCCTTTTGGACACGGCCGGACTCCGGAAGCGCACCAAGGTGAACGAAGACTTGGAATTTTATTCCAACATGCGCACCATCCGCACCATTGAGCACTCCGATGTGTGCTTGCTGGTTCTGGACGCCACCCAAGGCCTGGAGGCGCAAGATTTGTCTATTTTCAGCGTCATTGTAAAAAACCACCGCGGTGTGGTTTTGCTGGTCAATAAATGGGATTTGGTGGAAAAAGACACCATGACCATGGAAGTGTACAAGAAAAACCTTTTGGAGCGATTGCAGCCTTTCAAGGACGTGCCTATTTTGTTCACGTCTGCCCTCACCAAACAGCGTGTCTTGAAGGCCAGTGAAGAGGCCATGACGGTGGTGGAGCGGCGCAGTCAGCGCATTCCCACGCACGAGCTCAACGACACCCTGCTGCCTATTTTGAAGCAGCAAGCGCCGCCCATCTACAAGGGGAAGGAAATCAAGTTAAAGTACATCACGCAGTTGCCCACGCGTTACCCGCAATTTGTGGTGTTCTGCAACCTGCCGCAGTACGTGAAGGAACCGTACAAGCGTTTTGCCGAAAACCAAATCCGCAAACTGTACGATTTGACGGGCGTGCCCATTGAGGTGTACTTCCGGAAGTCGTAAATCGGATTGTGCTGGAGGTTCCCCATTTGGGCAGCCTCTGGCCCGGAAATTGATGTTTTGATTATTCGATTGATCAACTTTTATCCCTGATTTCAAATCCCATGCTGATCACCACCACTCCCAACGTCGAAGGAAAAGTCATCCGTGAATACCTGGGTATTGTTA
>CAYXHJ010000265.1:0-2609 GCA_964464855.1 uncultured Owenweeksia sp.
CACCTTTTGTTTTACGGGCAAGGAAGGGAGTACGGCCCATTTTGCCTCGACCGGTGAGGCGTATCCCAAGCGGGGGAGGTGTCGGTAATCCAAGTCCGTCCAAGAATGAGCGTACCTTTTAGCAGCGGTTCTCCAGTAGCCAGTCAAAGTCCCCGTTCCTGTGAAAGCTGGAGGTGCCGGCGGTAAATTTAGGGTCAAAGTACTGCTGTTAGGATTGGCGTTATGTGCTATGGAATCCGTAAATACGAACGTATTCAAAGGATTATCAGGGGATTGGTAGGACAGTCGCCCAACAAACCACCCTGAATCGTGCATGGGCTTGCCGGTGCTGCTGATTGATACGCGAATTGCAGGAGATTGATGGTTTGCTACAACTAACTCATTAAATTGAAATTGAACATTGTAATTATCTTTAAATAAAGTTTTACTGTATCTTTCTCCTTCAATCGGGTCAACCTCAACGAAGTAGGAATGAGTGGTTAATTCCAATGCAATGCCCGCTCGTTCCACCACAACGGGCAAGCTGTTGGTGTTTAAAGCAGTGGTGATCACTTCCTTAAGCAGTTGATTGGGTTCTAAATTCCAAACGGTGCCGCTTGGAACACGAATACGAACGCCCGATGTGCGCGATAGCAGGCGCAATTCAAGCGAAAGGTCTTCTGCACGGCAGGCGTATTGCGGGCCGCGCACCTCCAATTGCACACCCCACAAGCCCAGCAGTAAGGTGTTCCAAAGATTCTGTTCGTAAGGCTCTAAAAAAGTGGGATGAAGCAACCTACGTCGGTAGGCTTTTTCCGCCAGAACGAGAGCTTTCTCCATTTGCTTCAAACGAATGGACATTGCGCATTCATCCAGTAATTTACCAACCAATTGATTAGTCAAAGAGATTCCGCTGCAGGCAAATGGATCTTCTGAATCGGGCCACGACCCGCGCAACAGAGAAAAGTATTCTTTTTGAAATCCGCGCGTGGCTGCCGCACCAAACCCTTGGCTTTTGTGCATGCTGCGGCTTTTTGCGGCGATTTCGCCAAAGGATTCACCGACTTCTGGATCCCATTGACCCAAATCGATCCAACGCAAGTTTGTGGTGTCGAATCCTCCCGATGAAAAAAACCAGCTCGACGTATTCCAAATCACCCGCTCGACCATCCAAGGAGCGCCTAAATCTGCTCGGTAGGTGCGGGAGGCGGCACTGTCCGATGCCCACACGGCCATTTGAGCCGATGCGGTGTGGTGTCCGTGGGTATTGCCCGGCACGGGCGAAAAGCGCGTTACCACCACGTGTGGTTTGTGGGCACGAAGCCATTGAACCGTCTCCGCAAGTACTTGTTCTCGATTCCATTTACTCCACGTTTCGACGTCAGTTTTGCTGTAGCCAAAATCCGCACACGTGCCAAACGCCTGTTGTGCACCGTCCACATAGCGCGCTGCAAGCAATTCGTGCTCCCGTATGAACCCCAAGGGCTTTCCAACGTCCGCACCCATGAGGTTTTGACCGCCTTCGCCACGGGTTAGGGACAAATACGTTACTTCTGCCTTTCTGCCGCGTGCCAAGTAGGCGAGTAGCCGGGTGTTTTCGTCGTCCGGATGCGCTGCTATGTAGACAACCCGAAGCGGTTGTTTCAATTTTTCGACGTTGTGAATCAAATCGTTACTGCTCTGAGGCCGGAGCAGTTGAGGTAGAAGAAGTCCTTGACCCGATAGATTTGAAGTCGATAATAAAAAGGAAATGAGGATATATCCCCAAAGGTGAAAATCGTTCTTGCACATGAATACGTATTTTTGGCGCTATGGATTCACAAGAAGATAAAATCCGCAAAACCACCACCAAGGTAAATACCAAAATGGTCGTAGGGCAAACCGGTGAGGTGTTGCTGGCCTATTTTCTTGTGCTTTGGAGCGAACGTGTATTGTCGTTTTTATTGGCTTTGTTCTATGGTTTGGATCCAGAGCTTCACTTCCGGGTTTTGTATACCGGCCAGGAAGGTTGGACGGGAGACGCTGTATTTGGCGTGTATTTGTTGCCGCCTGTATTTTTCGCCTTTGTTGGAGTCGCCATTATTGAGACTTGGAAATTATGGATGAAATGGAGATTTTTACCGCATAGTTTTATTTTCTGGTTGGGTTCCTTTGCCTCCTCCCGAGTACTTTTGGGCGGAGCTGTTGGTGCTTTTTCTTCAGCGGAAATTGGATACGTATACACTTGGGCCTTCCTTCCAAAACCCGTACAGTATGGTTTAGCAGCCATACTTTTTGGCCTATTCGCGCTTTTTTTGACCCGAATTCGCTTAGCCTTTTTGGCGATGAGCCCCTTTAAAAATGGCATTAAAAACGATTACCTCCGCACCCGCTACACTTGGACTGGATTTACACTGCCGTTGCTTGCGCCGTTCGTGTTCAGTGGGCTCATGGCCATGACCTTTGGCAATTACAACGAAACTTATTTTACGGGATTGTGGGTAGTTTTGGGTTTTATCATGTTTAGAATGAACAACCTAACCTCTCCGCAGTACCACTTCATTCGTCGGTACCATCAAAAATTGGGCATGAAATGGGGGATTTGGGCCTTAGCTTTCTTCACAATGGCCGCTTCCGTGTTGCTGCATTGA
>CAYXHJ010000266.1:0-2594 GCA_964464855.1 uncultured Owenweeksia sp.
CCGACGGGGGTTATGCCCAATTAAAGTTTGGGGGCAATTATGTTGCAGGTATAGGTGCAAAGATTATTCAACAACAGTACTTGGAGTCTGGCCATCATTTAATGGGTTCTCCATTCTCAGGTGTTACGGGTGAGTTCTTTGGAAGTGCGAACACTGCTGTGGGAGGTGTGGGCGAGACGGGCCACTCTGCCGGCAACACCAACTTGTGGTGGTGGAATGGTGCCGATTGGACAGCTGTTTTGAATAACGCTTCAAGTATTGTGAACGGACAAGGCTATAGTGGATTGGTGTCCAGTTCTGGTTTCCGAAAGTATGTGGGGTTGCATAGCTTTGAAGGGAGTACCCCCAATAAACAGGTTACGTTTACCTTGAATTATGCCGAAGCAAATCAGCCTATTTCCGTTTATAACGAAAATACGCTGGGTCGATGGGGATGGAATTTAGTGGCCAATCCGTTTACATGCGTATTGGATTATAGTTCGGTTACTAAACCGGGAAACAACTCAATGAATGGTGCCGTTTATCGTTGGAAAGGATCCTTGAACAACGGTTTAGGAGGATACGAAGAACACAGCCCGGCGGGCCCCCCGGCAGATTTATATATAGCCCCCCTTCAAGCATTTTGGGTGCAAACAAGAAATAACTTGACTCCTGGTTCTACCTTGGTTATGAACATGGCCGCGCATGGAGATCCTTCGAAGTCTTCCGTTTTCCGAAAAACCTCGGATTTCGAAGCGGATCGCTATGGATTGGTAGTGGAGAGTACTACGAGTGAGCAACTTGCGGATCAATGTTATGTTGCGCTGACGGAATTGGGCACGGATGGTTTCGATTCAGAATGGGATGCTTTGAAATTGTACGACGGTCCTGGATCGGTTGCACTTTACAATAAAGTAAATGAAGATGTATCCCTTGCAAATAATGCGGTTACTTATTCTGAAAAAGACGGACGTCCAAAAATCCTAAGTTTGGTTTTTGATCCGACCACTAATTCGGGATCATTCGCGTTGCGTCTGGATGGTACTTATTCAACTGGTAACCAAAGCGTATACATAGAAGATCCCATTTCGGGTCAATTTCAACGTTTAGATGATCAGGCATTTCACTTTTATGCGGCATCAGGTGAGGTAAAATCTTTTAATGTCCATTTTCGGAATGCTAAGACCCAATCCTTGTTGGCAAATCAAGAGGAAATGGTTTCAACTTGGGTTCATAGTCAAGAACTCAATTTTTGGTCTGAAATTAACGGCCAAGCAGACTGGGTGTTAACGTCATTAGATGGTCGCGAATGTGCTTTTGGTAAAGTTGGTTTGGAATTAGGTAAGGTAAGTCGTGTTGCACTACAATCGCCGGTAGTTCCCGGAGTTTACTTAGTACGATTGCGTTTTGAAAATGGGGCAGTGCAATTCAAGAAAATTTCTTGCGCACCTATATCGAATTGAGTCACCCAAAATGCTGCGCCATCCAGCGCGGTCCGTCGGTGCGTAAGGCTTGAACAAATGCGTGGGCGGCAGGACTGAGTACTTTGCCCGACGGCCAAACAATGTGCCAGGTGCTGCGCAGCGGTAATCCCCGAATGGGCAGCACCACGGCTTTTTCCTCGCGGAGCGCACTGCGCATGCCAATGAGCGGAACAATGGATACGCCCAGGCCGGCCATTACGGCCTGCTTGACTGCTTCGTTGGTGCTCAGTACCAGTTTCTTTTTGGGCTCAATTTGGTGCGCAGAAAGCAATCGCTCCATGGCGGTTCGCGTGGCAGATCCCTCTTCGCGAAACAAGACCGGGACGTTTTCAAGAACACCCAAAGGGTAAAAACCGTCGGCCGGCAATGGGGCTGACAAAGGGCGCTGTGCAACGCAGACCAATTCGTTTTCCATGAGGGGGAGTGAATCCAGCGCGGCTTTTTCCGGCAAGACGGAAATCAAGGCCAAATCCGCTCGGTTCGCGGCCAAATCCTCCAAGACCTTAGCCCGGTTGGTGACGTCCAGGGCCAAATCTAGATGCGGGTGAAGACGCATAAATTCGGCGAGTAAATACGGCGCAATGTACTTGCCGGTGGAAACGGCACTGATGCGTAATGTTCCGGACAGCAGGCCCTTTTTTTCTGCTGTTCGCTCCTCAAACCCACGTGCCTCCTCCAAGATCCGACGGGCTGTTTCTTGAAAATCCAATCCAAAAGAGGTTAAGTAAATCCGCTTTTGCACCAAATCCACCAGTGGAGCACCCACCTCTTCTTGAAGTTGTTTCATCAATAGTGAAACTGCCGGTTGCGTCAGTTGCATGGCTTCCGCCGCGCGGGTCATGGACTTGAATTCGGCAACCTTCAGAAATACAGTAAGTTGATGGAGTGTGTACACAACAGGTCTCGCTCAGAAGGTGGTTTGGAAATAATTTATTTTAATGACAAAGATTAATAAAATAAATTAAACATTATGAATAATCGTCTCACCTTTGCTGTGTTAATTCATTTCTGCTTCAATGAATTGACGGGTTGAGGAGTTGTTTTCGAAAGCAACGAACCCCAGGCGGCGCAGCCGCTTGGGGAACAACTCCCCGCCGTCGAGAACCAAAGAATCCACAGGCACCTTCCAGC
>CAYXHJ010000267.1:0-2583 GCA_964464855.1 uncultured Owenweeksia sp.
TGGACCAACGACCCCAAACTCAACGGAACCGCGGTGGCCGTCCTGATCTACCTCGCCTATTTTGTGCTGCGCAGCAGCGTGGAAGATCCCGAAAAACGGGCCCGACTGGCCGGAACCTACAACATTTTTGCGTTCGTCCTCATGCTCGTATTCATTGGCATTTTGCCCCGCATGACGGACTCCCTTCACCCGGGCAATGGGGGCAACCCGGCCTTTGGTTCCTACGACCTCGACAACGGCATGCGCGCGGTGTTTTACCCCGCCGTGCTCGGATGGATCGGAATCGGTTTGTGGATGCTTGAACTCCGCGACCGTTTGGCGCGTTTAACTCAATGAGATGCATATGATTCGTTTTTTACAGCAAGCTCCCCCCGTAGAAATGGCCGACGCCCTGCGCGCCAACGGTAAAATCGGTGTAGTCGTCGCGGTAGTGGCCGTCATTTTTGCTGGCCTCGTCGCCTACCTCACGTGGCTCGACCTTCGGCTGCGCAAAGCCGAGAAATCCGCGCGGTAAATGAAGCGAGGACACCTCATCGCCCTCGTCGTCATCGCGCTGCTCGTGGGCGCCCTTATGGTGACGATTCAAGACGCCAGCACCTACGCCACCTTTGAGCTCGCCCAGCGAAAGGCGCCCGAGCAGGTAACGGTCGTCGGACAGCTCGACCTGGAGCAGCCGATTACGTTCAATGCCCAAACTTCGATGCTGCGCTTTACCGCGGTCGACAAGGACGGAGCGCGCTGCGTGGTGTACTTCAATCAGCCCAAACCGACTGATTTTGAGCGCGCTGAAGAAGTCACATTGACCGGAATGAGCTCAGGCGACACCGCCTTTTTTGCCCAAGATATTTTAATGAAGTGCCCGTCGAAGTACGCCGACGAAGCCAAGCTGAGCGCGCCCTAATGGACTACATCGGAGAACACACGTTTTGGGCCCTTGCCGGGCGATTTTTTACCTACCTCGCGTTCACGGGAGCCCTCGGAACGGCGCTGTTTTATGGCGTCAACTGGCTGCGGCCCGGGGCCTGCAGCGGGCCCGACGAGCTCGGACGCACCAAAACTCCCGACCCCGCCTACCTAAACGCCGGTCGTGGGGCATTTGCCCTGCACAGCCTGGGGGTACTCGGCATCCTTGGCGTGCTTCTGACTGCGATCCTGAGCCATTGGTTCGAATTTGACTACGTCTGGCGCCACTCGTCGCGCGACCTTCCGATTCAGTACGTCTTTAGTGCTCTTTGGGAGGGCCAAGAAGGCAGCTTCTTGATTTGGATGGTCTGGCACGTGCTCCTCGGGTGGATATTGGTGCGGAGCGCCCGCAGCTGGGAGCACGGAACCATGGCCGTCGTCGGGCTTGTGCAGCTGCTGCTCACCAGCATGCTCCTCGGCGTGTACGTGTTCGGAACCAAAATTGGCTCCAGCCCGTTCACCCTGATCCGCGAACTGCCTGAAAACTTGGGCCTTCCGTGGACCACCATCAAAGACTACTTGATCCGCATCCCGGCGTTTCGCGACGGCCAGGGCCTGAATCCCTTGCTCCAGAACTACTGGATGGTCATCCACCCCCCCACCCTGTTTTTGGGCTTCGCTGCCACCCTGATTCCGTTTGCCTATGCGGTCGCCGGCTGGGTGGAACGCCGCCCGCTGGAATGGGTCACCCCTGCCCTGCCCTGGGTGTTCTTTGGCGTGGGCGTACTGGGCACCGGCATTTTGATGGGCGGCGCTTGGGCCTACGAAGCCTTGAGTTTTGGCGGATTTTGGGCCTGGGACCCCGTAGAAAACGCCTCGCTCGTACCCTGGATTACGCTCGTGGCGGCCGGCCATGTGATGTTTATCGTGAAGAAGAAAAAGACCTCGGGCGGACTGACGGCCATTCTGACGTTTTTGACCTTCATCTTGGTGCTGTACTCGACCTTTTTGACGCGGAGCGGGGTGCTCGGAGACAGTTCCGTTCACTCGTTTGTGGACCTGGGGCTCAACGGCCAACTCATGCTCCTCCTCGGTTTTTTTGCGGCCGGAAGCCTGCTTCTCCTGCTGCTTCGGTGGAACGCCCTGCCGAAAAACGCCGCCGACGAGGCTTTTTCGTCGCGCGAGTTTTGGCTGGTGATCGGCAGCCTCGTGCTCTTGCTCAGCGCCGTGCAAATCAGCTTCAGCACCAGCATACCCGTTCTTAACAAACTCATCGGTCCCGAAGGTTTGCTCCCGATTTTAGGCGAGGCCATGGCGCCCCCGGCCGACGTGTTCCGCCACTACCACTCCATTCAGATCCCGGTAGCCATTGTGGTTTCGCTGTTCATGGCGGCCGTTCCGTTTTTGCGTTGGGACGCAACCCCCAACGAGATGCTGCGCCGCGTGCTGCCCTCGCTCGCCGTTTCGCTGGTGCTCAGTGCGCTGGCGGCCTGGGGGCTGAAGTTCGACCAGCCGATGTACACGGTGCTGCTGTTTACCGGCATGTTTGCGGCGGTGGCAAACTTGGACTACTGGCTCCGCTACCTGCGCGGAACCTGGCGTGCCGGCGGCCTCGCCCTGACCCACCTCGCCGTGACCGCCCTCTCCGTCTCCGCCGCCGAAGTGAAATACGAACTCGCG
>CAYXHJ010000268.1:0-2542 GCA_964464855.1 uncultured Owenweeksia sp.
AAATTGGCCGAACGCGGCGCACGCGTGGTGCTTTTGGCCCGCAACGAAGACCGATTGCGCGCCGCGGCAGCCGAACTGCCCACCCCCGCACAACAACAACACGCCTACCTGGTGGCGGACTACGCCCAGCCGGACCAAGTTGCCGCCGCCGTGAACGCCTTTTTGGTCGCAGGCAACACCGTGCACATTTTGGTCAACAACACCGGCGGCCCCGCCGCCGGCCCCATCTTGGACGCCCAGCCCGACGCCTTTTTGGCCGCCTTTCAACAGCACTTGATCAACAACCAGCGCCTCGCTCAGGCCGTGGTTCCCGGCATGCGCGCCAGCGAATACGGTCGGATCGTGAACATCATCAGCACCAGCGTGAAGGTGCCGCTGCTCGGATTAGGCGTCAGCAACACCGTGCGCGCCGCAGTGGGCAATTGGTCCAAGACCCTGGCCAACGAACTGGCAGCGGACGGCATCACCGTCAACAACGTACTGCCCGGCGCCACCCAGACCGAGCGACTCACCGCCATCATCGACGGCCGGGCCGCCCGCACCGGCCGCACCTCCGCCGAGGTCTCCCAAGAGATGATCGACGAAGTGCCCATGCGCCGTTTTGCGCAACCCGCAGAAATCGCCGCCGCCGTGGCCTTCCTGGCCTCCCCGGATGCCGCCTACATCACCGGCATCAACATACCGGTCGACGGCGGTCGCACGCCTAATTTGTAACCTGCGCACTCGCAAGTCCTCGGTGCAAACCATTTACTACGATTCTATTCCGGTTCCGGAAGATGCGGTTCGCTTCCAAGCTCCATCCCTGCGGGACGACGGCAACAACGGGCACTACCTTTTGGTGCCTTTTGACGTCAAGGCTCAGTGGAATCAAGCTCGTCCAGCCGTATGGGCGCAGTTTGCCGGTCGGGTGACCTACCGGGGTACCTTGGTGAAGTACGGTCATCCGCAGCACATGCTGTTGATCCGCAAAGAAATTTGGGAGTTTTTGGGACTTACTTCCGGTGAATCGGTGAACGTAGCCGTCTGGCTGGACCGCGCAGCACGTACGGATGACGCTCCTGCTGCTCTGCAGGCAGCGTGGATGGAGGTGCCCGACGGTTCTGCTCTTTTCGCACGTTGGTCCTTTACAACCCGGAAGGAGTGGGCTTTGAAGTTTCAACCGTCGGCCCGCCCAGACACTTTGGAAAAACGCCGAAATTTGCTGCACGAAGCACTCGCAGCTGAGGCACAAAAACCGGCAAAACGCAACTGACATGGACCTACTCAATTGGATCAACGGTGCCTTCGTGGAGCCCGCCACCGGCCGTTATTTGGACAACGTGGAGCCCGCCACCGGCAAAGTGTACGGCCGGATTCCGGATTCTGGCCCTGAAGACGTGCACCGCGCCGTAGCCGCCGCTAAAGCCGCCTTCCCCGCGTGGTCCCGCCTCACTGCTGCCGAACGCAGCCGCATCCTGTTGCGTGTTTCCGACGGAATCGCTGCCCGTCTGGACGAATTGGCTGCGGCCGAGTCCAAGGACAACGGCAAACCCTTGAAGTTGGCCACCACCGTAGACATCCCCCGCGCTCGGGACAACTTCGCCTTCTACGCCACCGCCATACTCCACGACCACTCCGAAACCCACGACATGGGCGTCTCCGGCTTCAACTACACCCTGCGTAGGCCCATTGGCGTGGCGGCGTGCATCAGCCCTTGGAACCTCCCGCTCTACCTCTTCACCTGGAAAATAGCCCCAGCCCTTGCGGCGGGCAACACGGTCGTGGCCAAACCCTCGGAAGTGACGCCCGTCACCGCCTACCTCTTGGCCCAAATTTGTGCCGACGCCGGCCTGCCGAACGGAGTTTTGAACATCATCCACGGTACGGGAGCCGGCCTCGGGGAGGCCTTGGTAACCCATCCGGATGTCCCCGTCATTTCCTTCACCGGCGGCACCGTAACCGGCGCCAAAATAAGCGCCCAAGCCGCGCCCCTATTCAAAAAACTCAGTTTAGAGCTGGGCGGCAAGAACCCCAACATCATCTTTGCGGACTGCGATTTCGACGAAATGCTGCGCACCACCGTGCGTTCTTCCTTCGCCAACCAAGGCCAAATTTGCCTCTGCGGCAGCCGCATTCTTGTGGAGCGCTCCCTGTACCCCCGCTTCCTCCAAGCCTTTACCGATCGCGTCAGCGCCCTCCGCGTGGGCGACCCCTCCCAGGACTCCACCCAAGTTGGCGCCGTGGTCAGTGAGGCGCATCGGAACAAAATCCTCTCCTACATTGCCCTGGCGCAGGAAGAAGGCGGCGAAATCCTCTGCGGCGGCCACCCCGTGCAGCTCGACGCCCCCCACGACAACGGCTTTTTTATCGCCCCCACCGTCATTGCCAACCTCACTCAATCCTGCCGCACCAACCAAGAGGAAATCTTTGGCCCCGTCGTCACCGTACAGCCCTTCGACACCGAGGAGGAAGCACTGGCCCTCGCCAATGCCACCCAATACGGCTTAGCAGCCACCGTCTGGACCTCCAACCTCCAACGTGCCCACCGCGTCGCCTCCGAACT
>CAYXHJ010000269.1:0-2527 GCA_964464855.1 uncultured Owenweeksia sp.
AAAAGAGGCATTAATGAAGGAAATCTTCACGGAGAAGTACGTTACTATGTTTGGTCACATTGAAGGTTTTAACGACGTTCGCCGCACGGGCAACATCCTGGGCATTACGCCGAACATTGGTGCTTCCTTGCCGCAGCGCATGCTGTACCCTCAAAGCGAGATTAATTCCAACACGAGTGTACCCAATCCACGTCCAGCGACGTTTGACAAGGTACCCATTTGGAACTAATTTCAGGACCTACGGTCTATCGAATGAGCCGCCTCCCTCCGGGAGGCGGCTTTTTTTGTGCGTGCGCTCAATACCGATTGGGGTAGGATGCAAAATTCCGCATTTGAAGTACGTATGCGGTGAATAAAAAAGCCGCTCCCTGCGGGGAGCGGCTTTTTATTGAGAGCGGTTGGCGATTACTTCGCGCGCTCTTTGTACGTGCCGTCGGCCGTGTTGACCACAATCTTCTCCCCGTTTTCAATGAAGAGCGGAACGCGAACCTCAGCTCCGGTTTCAACCGTGGCGGGCTTTAACGTGTTGGTGGCCGTGTTGCCTTTCATGCCGGGCTCCGTGTAGGTAACCTCCAAGACTACCGTGGCGGGAATTTCGCAGGATACCGGACGGTCTTCGTCTGCGTGCCAAAGAATGATGCACTCCATGCCGTCTTTGATGAAATCAGGGGCATTGATGACGCTTTTGGGCAGAGTGATTTGCTCGTACGTCTCCATGTTCATGAAGTTGTAGCCGTCTGCGTCGTTGTACATGTACTGGTAATTGCGGTACTCCATGCGGACTACGTCCAACTTGGTGCCGCTGGGGAACGTGTGTTCCAGAACCCGACCGTCGTTCAGGTTTCGCATTTTGGTGCGCACAAAGGCGTTTCCCTTGCCCGGCTTAACGTGCAAGAATTCAATAATTTGGTACGGAGCGTGGTTGTGCTGGATGCACAGTCCGTTTTTGATGTCGGCAGTTGTGGCCATGGTTCAAAATTTGTGCAAAGGTACGTCACGCGACGTCAATGCCTGTTCGTCGGGGTCGTTGTTGGTGGCCACCACCACGATGCGATCGCCCCAGGGGGCAACTGCACGGCATTGGCTGTGAACCAATTGGGTAGCCCACTGGCGTCCGGCCTGGTCCAAATTGCCGAACGGTTCGTCCAACAACAGAATGGGCGTGTTGGCCAAAATGGCCGCGGCCAATTTGACGCGTTGCTTCATTCCGGAAGAAAAAGACTTGATGGGGCGATCCCAGGCAGCCTCCGGCAAATCCAGGTGCGCCAAGGCATCGGCGGCAGATACGCGCAGGGGTTGGAATTTTTCCTGCCAACGGAGGTGTTCGCGTGGCGTGAATTCTTCAAAAAGCTCGGTGTAGGGTGCGGCCAGCGAAACGCTTTGGGGCCAGGAACCGTCGGGCAGGCCCACTGCACGCGCCACGCCGCTGGAGGGGTCGTTTTGACCGCTCAGAAGCTTGATGACCGTGCTTTTTCCGGATCCGTTGGAGCCCAGGAGCGCCACGCGATCGCCCTCCTTCAGCAGCAGCGAAAAGTCCTGGAGTACACGGGTGGCTCCAAACGATTTGGAGACGGACTGTAGTTCCAGTTGTACGGCCACGCGCAATGTCTTAACGTCCTTTGACAATGCCGCGCTCGGCGGCTTGAACAAAGGAGAGAATGGCTTCGATTTCCGGTCCTTTAGCTTCTTCCGCAATCCGGTCCACGGCTTGCGTGGTGTTCAGGCCGCTCTGGTAGAGGAGTCGGTAGGCGTGGTGAATTCGGTCGATTTGTTCGGGGGTAAAACCGCGTCGCTCCAATCCGATGGCGTTTACGCCTTCAAACGAAAGGGGTTCCTTGGCTACCTTGATGAACGGTGGAACGTCCTTGCGCACCAAGGCACCGCCACCAATCATGGCGTGTGCTCCAATGTGCACAAATTGATGCACGGCGGAGAGCCCACCCAAAATGGCGTATTCACCAATTTCTACGTGGCCTGCCAACGCAACGCTGTTGACCAAAATGACGTGGTCCCCCAAAATGCAATCGTGCGCCACGTGGGCGTAGGCCATGATAAGGCAATGTTGACCAACCACGGTTTTGCCGTAGGCCTTGGTTCCGCGGTTGATGGTGGCGCATTCGCGAACGGTGGTGTAATCACCCAGTTCCGCGGTACTGTCTTCACCAGAAAATTTCAGGTCTTGGGGGATGCCGGATACCACGGCTCCATTGAAAATGCGCACGCCTTTGCCCAGACGGGCGCCGGAATGAATGACCGCGTGGGAATATATGTGGCAATCGTCGCCGACGACGGTGTTCTCGTGGACCACCGCAAACGGCTCAATCGTCACATTGGCCCCGATTTTCGCATCGGGGTGGATGTAAGCAAGAGGAGAATGCACGGTCGGCTACTATTTATCTTTTGTAATTAACGCAGTAAGTACGGCTTCTGTTGTGCATTTGTCTCCCACGTAGGCTTTGCCAATCATTTTCACGATGCCGCGGCGAATGGGCTCCATCAGTTCCAAGTGGAACACCAGGGTGTCCCC
>CAYXHJ010000270.1:0-2511 GCA_964464855.1 uncultured Owenweeksia sp.
AATGCAAATACGCCATGGCAAGCACGCCTTGCGCATGCAAGGCACCGGCTTTGTCGTTGGGCAGGGCCTCAAGCAACTGCTCGTCGACCACATGAAAACCACCCAGATCAAGCTGCCGTCCGTCGGGCAGCATGAACTGCAAATTGCGCGACTGAAGCAGCCCGGCATCTTCCAAGGCCTTGACATGGGTGTGCACGATTTGGGTCGACTGATCGAGCACCACCAACTCTTTCATCACCTGCATGAGCCAAGGGGATTCGTTGCCCTGTTGGTCAAAGAGCGCCTCTCCGCTGCCCGAGGTCAGCGCCGGAAGATGGGCTGCAATCAGTCGTGAGCCTTCGGCGTCCGGTTGTTGAACCAATCGGAAAGGCCAGGTGCGCAACACGATCGGCAGGTAGCGGCCGGTCCAACGACTCTGGTCGTCCAAAAACAAGTTGCGGCCCACGTCAACCCCAGTGACCGCGACCAGACTCCACAAACCATCTTCTGATTTTGTAAAGACACAAGGATAAGCCTGACAGGCTTCAGGTAGTTCGGCATTGGCCAGAACAAGAGAGATGGCCCTCGCAGCCCACGGAAACGTGGGAGCCGAACGGTTCATTCGCAGCAGGCGATGAGCCGTTTTGTCAACAATAGAAAATTCAGGTTCGCGCTTCGTTTGTACTTCACTCATGATCATTTCCATTCCAACTTATCTCAAACTTTTTCTCTTTAGAAGATAATAGATCCATCAAAAAATATCTTGACGTTCAATTGTCAGCAAATGTGTGCCATGTCCTCACGTGTTCAATTCCGTCGGCAGTGCTTGCCCCATCTGATTGCCCTTGCCCTGTTGGGCTGGCCCCTGGCACAAGCCCAGAACATGGATCCGGGTGCCCGCATGCTGGGTGATTTGGAGCGCGCGCGTCGTGCGGCCGAGCAGAACACACCCGCCCCCACGCCCGAAGCGCTTGCTCCGCAATCGCTTCAGGACATTGAATTCAGCGGTCGCGTGCGTTTGCGGGAAGTTCAGTTCTCGCCCAGCGAGCTCTTGTCGGCCGACACCCTGCGGGAGCTGGCCAACAGCGTGCTCGACCGCGAGCTGAGCAGCAGCGATCTCAAGGGCTTTCTGCAGACCATTCAAAAGCTCTACCTGGCCATGGGCGTTGAACACGCTGCGCCCGTGCTGCCAGCGCAAGACTTGAAGACCGGTGTTTTGCGCGTTCTGCTGGTGGAAGGTCGCCTGGGTCAGGTCAAAACCCATGAAGGCCTGAACATTGACATGACTCGCTTGCGAGGCTGGTGGCGCCATGCCCCAGGTCAGGTGATCCGCTCGAGCACCTTGACAGAAGATTTGGCGGTGTTCAATGCAGCCACCGAACTCAACCTCCAGGGCCAGTTGGTGGCCGGGGGGGAATTTGGCCAAAGCGACTGGTTGCTGAGCATGCCCGAGGGAGGTCGATGGACGCGCTGGGCACAAATGGATTGGACCGAAGCCGAGCGCGATGGCCATACGGGGCGTCAGCTGATGGCGGGCCTGAAACTCGCCCCAGCGGGCCGCTGGGGCCAGCGGCTGGACACCTCGCTCATCGCCAGCCCTAGCGCGCAAACGCTGAGCCTGGGCCTGTCCTTGCCCCTGGCTGCACGTGGCTGGCGTTTGAGCACAGGGCTGTCGCGCTCCCAGTCGCGCAGCTCGGTGCCCTCGAGCACCCCAGGCGCGCCGGATTTGAATTTGGAGGGACGCTCCGGCACCGAGCAGATCGAACTGGGCTACTGGTTGGATCCCGTGGGGTGGGATTTGCTGCGTGTCACCGCGCAATTGGCCCGCTGGACCTCGCGCAGCCAAGTGGCCAGCCAAGTCCTGAGTGATCGCCGCATCCAGCGCCTGAACCTGGCCTTGGGCGGGGAATGGCGCACCCATGTGGGCGATGTACCGCAAGCCTTGAACCTGAGCTGGCGCACCAGTTGGACACACGGGCACAGCGCCAGCGGCGAGTATCGGTTTCTGGACGGCAACCTGAGTGGCCAATGGTTGCTGCATGCCGCCAGTGGCTTGACAGCCCGGGTCAATGCGGCGGTACGTGTGCGCAACAACAGCACGCCAGACGCGATGGATGTCTGGATGATCGGCGGCCCTGCCACCGTGCGCGGCTTTGCGCTGGGCAGCGCCTCTGGGCAGAGTGGTCACGCGGTCCAACTGAGCCTCGTGCGACCCTGGAGCCTCGGGGAGCAAAGCGGCGAACTGATGTTGCTGGCCGACCAGGGCAGCGCCCGAGGCGCCAGCGGTGCCAAGGTGCTGGGCAGCAGTGGCGTGGGCATGACCTGGCGCATGGCCAAACAGCAAAGCCTGGAGATGCAATACACGCACCAAGGCCGTGGCAGTGCGGGCATCAATCTCGAGCGTTTGGTGATGCGCCTGAACCTGGCTTTCTGATCTTTCCAAACAAAAACGTCCCACCCCAACCAGGGGTGAGACGCCCGCAGGTCTGGCGGGCCGGGGCATTCGGCATGTTGTTCGCATGCGTCCGCTCC
>CAYXHJ010000271.1:0-2508 GCA_964464855.1 uncultured Owenweeksia sp.
ATCCAAATATTCTTCCAATCGACCCAATTCGTCGTAGACGCCGCGGGCCAAGGAAGGACTAAAGCCTCATTACGAACCTCGGGAGCATGTTTTTCGTCGGCCAAAATGGCGTCTGCGTACTGCAGCACGGCGGACTGCTGTCCCAACCCTACTGCACAACGCATTAATCCTTCGTTGGCCCGGCGAAAATCATCGGGTTTCTCACTGAGGGTCAACAATTTTTCAAAGGCCAATTGACCTTCTGCGTAACGCTTGTCAATCAAAGCCCGGGTACCCAACCAGCGATATGCATTTTCAGAATAATCCGACCTGGGTTGCTCCGTTACGGCACGATACGCCGCCAAGGCGTCGTCCCATTTGCCCAACGAGCGCGCGGCCTCTCCTTTGTAGTGCTGGGCGGCGGTAAGAAACGATCCCTGCGGATAGCGCTTCAGGTAGGCCTGAAATGCACTAAAAGCCTCTGAGGTCTTGCCGGAAGCGTACTTCTCGTAAGCACTGGTGTACGCCAAAGAATCCAATGCATTGACGGAAACACCGGACTGCGCAATACCCCCGACCCAATCCAAATATTCTTCCAATCGACCCAATTCGTCGTAGACGCCGCGGGCCAAGGAAAGGGCCTCACGTGCCTCTGCCGTTCCTGGGTTTTGATCCGCGACGGACTTGAGCAAGCGAGCGGCACTGTTTAAGTCTCCGCGGTTGCGGTAGGCCAATGCCGCGTTGATTTGCGCCCGACGGCTCAACGACGCCTGGGGAAACTTTTGCGCAAACGCCACAAAAGCAGCGGCCGCTTCGTCGTTTTTATCCAGGCGCAGCAAGGTGTTGGCGCGCTCAAAATCAACATCTTGCAATAGTTTGCTTTTGGGATACGTGGAGGCCATGGTATTCAATACAGCCAGTTTTTCCGCGTGTTTGCCCATCAACCCCAAACTCAACGCACGCTGGTACGTCGCGTAATCTGCATCCGGCGCCTTGAGGGCAGCGTACTTGCGGTAAAAGTCCTCAGACTGCGTGTAGCGACCTTGCAAGAAATAAGCATCCGCCACGCGGACGGTTGCGTCCATTTTTCGTCGTGGATCCGCTTCTTTGGAATCCAAAAACAGTCGAAATGCCGTTGAAGCAGCCTCGTACTTGCCCAAGGCAAATAGGCAATAGGCCTTGTTGTACAAGGCAATGGGCAACTCGGAAAGGGTATAGCTGCCCGGAACTTTCAAAAACTGCTCAAATTCGGCCAGCGCTTCTTGCGGATCATCGGCCCGATAAGCCAACTCGCCCAACCAAAAATGGGCCAATGCTACGTACCGCGATTCCAGCGGATAATCCAAACTGGAACGAAAATAATCACCTGCTTCGCTCCAGCGTGCAACGTTATAGGCTTCTACGCCCAAGAAATAGGATACCTTCTGGTAGGCCTCGCGCATGGCCATACTGGCCATTCCCGTTGCCTTAATTGCCTCTAAAGCCTTTGCGTAGTCGCGTGAAGTGGTGTAGAGATTCGCCAGGTAACCGTTCGCTTCTCGTTTGAATTCCGAGTTGGGATACTTCGCCAAGAACTGCTGAAATACTTCGATGGGCTTGGAAAAGGGATTGACGGTTGAGTAGGTCAATACGGCGTAGTGGTAAAACGCCTCTTCCTGCAAACGAAGATCAAAGTCCATGTCGCTTGCCGCTTTGAAGGCACTCAATGCCTCCGGGTTCATTCCTTCTTTCAAGTAAGCATCACCCAAAAGATAATAACCTGCTTGTGAGACGGCACTCTTTCCGGCAGACATCTTGTTGAGGGCCTCCATGGCCTCGCGCATTTTACCCGTGGCGTGGTAAACAACCCCCAATTGATAAAAGTCTTCTGGACGCATTTTACCGCCTTGATCGCGGTGCAGTGCGAGGTAGGGAATAGCCTCCGCGTAACGCTTCTGACGGTACAGACTTTGCCCTACTAACTTGGCAATTTCCGGAGCGCGTTTTGCCGTTGCGTTGGCCAGCAACTCCTTCCCCAAACGAAAAAGAGCCGTGTCGTCTCCGGTTTGGTAGTACATCTGGGCCAAATAATAAGGAACTACCGGTCCAAATTGCGGATCCTTGCGCAGGGCGGATAAATTTTGAATCGCCGTGACGTAATTGCTATCTAAATAGGCCAAGTGGCCGTAGTAGTACTTCGCTGACGATGCAAAAGAGGATTTCCCGTCTTTGATGTCTTTGAAATGAAGTTGAGCCGATTTGTTGTCGTTGGTCATCATGCAGCTGTAGCCCAGCTTAAACTTGTAGTCTCCGCGTTCCTCTTGGTTGAGGGATAGGCCTTCTAAGCGCTGCAGCCACAGGCGCGCTTCCTTGTACTTCTTTCGATTGAAGAAGTATTCGGTGGTTTCCAATATCGCCTCCTTGCGACGGGCACTGGTGGGGTATGCATTTAGGAATCCCTCCACCAAATTCTCCGCATTGCGGTTCATCAACTTCACCGCAGACATTGCACGGAAGTAGCTGCATTGTTCGGATAAATCGCTGCGGCTG
>CAYXHJ010000272.1:0-1369 GCA_964464855.1 uncultured Owenweeksia sp.
GCAACCGTTTGAAGTTTGGAGCGAATCCACATACGTTCCGGCTGTGTTAAGGTTTCGTCCGCCGAAAGCATAGGTGCTACCTGCGCAAATGGAAGCGGAGATGTTGGATGAAACGGATGAGTTAACAACAACGCGTATAGAATCGGTACAAGTGGTAATTCCATTCGAAACCGTACAATAATACATTGTTGTTTGATTTGGAGTAACTGAAATTGTAGGTGTGGTGTCGCCATTGGACCATAGGTACGACATTTGTCCTTGTTGAAATAATTGAGTAATTTCTTTCTGATTTAATGCTCGTCCCCATATTGCTACATCGTCCATTTTACCTTTGAAATAGTCATTATTACCATCTTTACCAATGACCATTTTTTCAATCAAGGTGTAAATGGGATCATTAATATTTGCTGAACCTGCAATTGAAGTTAATTCAACACCGTTCAAATAAATTTTAGATACAGACGTAGAATTACCATTGGAAGAATCAAATACACAAGCGAGATGATTCCAATTTCCGTTATCTACGATTCCAGAGTATTCGATTATTCCACATCCTGTTATTAAAGAAACAGACGAATTTGTAAAATTTAAGTTGAATTTCCCAAAGCAACCCACTTGACTACCTAATACTAAACAGGTTTGCCGGCTTGCTAAATTTCCATCAGATTTTACCCAAACAGAAATTGTTCTAGATCGATTTCCAAAAAGAACATTTATTGGCTGAATTGATTCAAGATAATCATTATTTCCATCAAATTGAATAGCTAGATCTTGTTTAGATCCTTTGCCTTGAACGAATGAAGATCCATAATTTAATAAATTTATTCCATTTCCACTAACATCAAATGCATTTCCATTGAATGGCCAATAGCCTACCAGTCCTTGTTGGAGATTAAAAGGTAGGGTAGAATTAAGCTGGGTCCTTGCATTTAATGTAAGGGAGTTTCCTGCACAAATAGAGGTGTCATTTCCAATACTTAATTGTAACAAATCGACCAAAGTAGAATCTTTGGTGAAACATCCATTTATGGAGGAATTTACCCAATACCAGCCCGATTGAGTTGCCAAAATGGAAGAAGTTGTATCGCCAGTATTCCAAATCCAAGATGAAGAAGACAAGTTTTTGGATAGAATAAGTACACTTGATCCACAAGCAGAAAGGGTATCTTTTGATGAAATAACGGGATTTACGGTCAAATTCAAGGTAACAACACTATCGCAACCGTTTGAAGTTTGGAGAGAATCCACGTACGTTCCGGCTGTGTTAAGGTTTTGTCCGCCGAAAGTATAGGTGCTACCTGCGCAAATGGAAGCGGAGATGTTGGAAGAAATAACGGGATTTACGGTCAAATCCAAGGTAACGACACTA
>CAYXHJ010000272.1:1424-2500 GCA_964464855.1 uncultured Owenweeksia sp.
GTTCCTGAAGTGTTGTAGGATACTCCTTGAAAAACGTATGAAGAGCCCGAACAAATGCTTGCTTGAATCAACGTGTTCGATGCTGGAAGCACATTCAAGGTGAAATAAACTACGCTATCGCAGCCTTCACTTGAACGGTAAAACAATTCATATTCTCCGCCTTCTTTGTAGGTGGTTCCATCCAAGGTATAATCGCTTCCCTCACAGATGCTCGCCGAGAAATACGTCGTATCACCCAAACGTGGGGAAAGGATTAAGGTTACGGTGCTATCGCAGCCCAATGTACCTTTCAAATTCGCAACATAAGTCCCTGGATTGGTAATGGTTGTACCGTCGAAATCGAAGGAGCCCTGCGGACAAATAGATGCATAAACTGTATCAAATTGCGGTTGAATCTCGTTGAGAATTAACGTAGCCGTACTATCGCATCCCACCGAATTGGGGAAAGAAGCGGTGTAAGTGCCCGCAGCGGAATAAGTGGTTCCATTCCAATCGTACGTTCCTCCGCTGCAGAAGTTTGCCACCGTGGTAGAACTCGATTTTGGAAGAACCGTTAATTGAAGGGTCACCACGCTATCGCATCCGTTGGATCCTAAGAAAGTTTTGGAATACGAACCCGTTGTTGAGAAAAATTCATCCTTCAAAAAGCTGCTATCGCCTTCACAAATGGTCCTTAATACGGTAATTGAGGATGGTTTAACCACATTAACGGTGAGTTGAACCGTGGAATCACAGCCCAAAGATGAGGTGAGAACTTGCGAATAAATGCCTGATGTCGTAATGCTTAAGGCGCCAAATGTGAGGGTGTCACCTTCGCATAATACAATCGTTTGCACCTTTGAAGTCACGGGATTTACCACCAATTCAAGGGTCACTACGCTATCACAGCCGTTTGTTCCAACGAGTGTATTGGTATACGTTCCAGCGATGGAACGGTTAACGCCTCCGAAGGAATAGGTGCTACCCGCACAAATCGTTGCGGAAATGCTGGAAGATGTAGGTTGGTTGACGTTTAAGGTAAGAGTCACCACACTATCACAGCCCAATGAAGAGACTAACGTACCGAGATATGTTCC